>JBBCHM010000003.1 GCA_037200045.1 Rhizomicrobium sp. | reverse complement strand
GGGCACGCACCGCAAGAGCCGGCGGCGGTTTTAGACCTCGTGACGGTGGCGTCAATCTTGCTTTTTGCTAACGGCAGGACCGGCGGACGACCATGGCGAGGTGCTTCGCATCGCGCCAGTCGGGATCGCCGTCGAGCTTAGGCCGGGCCGAACTTGCTCGACCGATCAGTGGCCGACGTGGCCGATCCTGATCCAGGCGACCGCGCTGGCGCGGCCGAGCGTGCTCAGCGTCCGGCGATGGGGCGGCGGCGGCGTGACGGGCTTGGAGGTGATCGCCTTCGCCAGCAGCGCGCTCGTATCGCCGCTATCCGCCAGGACGCTCGCGCCCGCCAGCACGCTGCCCAGGACGACGGGCGTCAGGAGCGCGAAGACAGCGGCGACCAACAGCCTTTTGGGCAAATTCCGGCTAGACACGGTAATCTCCCTGCGATCGGCGTCGGTATTGCAACGGCCTGCGGGGGCATAGCGTTTCGTGGCCGCGGGAATATTTCGCGCGACGTCAGGGTGGCGGCGGAATGGCTGGTGGCCCCGGCGTGACTCGAACACGCAACATCCTGCTTAGAAGGCAGGTGCTCTATCCAGTTGAGCTACGGGGTCACGAACGCAATTTAGCACGATTCAGGCGGGCGCCCGTTCAGTGCGTCCAGGGGATTTTGCGGTCGACGCGGAAATTGTCCGAATAGGACTTCGCCTTGGGCACCGGTCTGTGGGGCTCGAACACCTGATAGGGAATCGCGTGGCTTTCGGCGTAAGCCACCGCCTCTTCGCTGGTGTCGAATTCCAGGACGACCTGCTGGCGCATGTCCGACGAACTGGTCCAGCCCATCAGCGGATCGGGCGCCTTGGCGCTCTCCGGCTCGTATTCCAGCAGCCATTGCTTGGTGCGGGCCTTGCCCGACTGCATGGCGTTCCGTGCCGGCTGATAGATGCGCGCGCGCATGAACCAATTCTCCATCTCAACTTCTCCCGCTCCGCGGGCGAAGGCTGGTCGGGGCGGCGTGATTTGACTTAGCCGCAAAACCCGGCGATTTCCAGCCTAAAGGATACGATCGGTCGGGTCGCGCATGCGGCGGGGGGCACTAATGGAAGTTAAGGCCGATAACCGTTGCGAGAGTCCCGAACCCGCCCATTGCAAACAAGCGCCCGTCGGCAAGCGCTCCGAGGCGATCACTGAGTAGGATCAGTTCCACGACGACCCAGGAAAGCACGAACAATTTCGGAAGATTGCCAGAGCGAAGGATAGTGCCCGTGCGCGGGTTGGCTTCGCCGCCGGAGATGGGCGGAAACAGATCGAGATCGGCTTCCGAGTTCAGCACGCGATCCTTGCGGTCTTCCCAGGTCTTCCGCAGCAAATTGAGCGCCCGGCGGGAATTTGTCAGCAACTGGTCCGCGATCAAGGCGACCATTATTCCGACAATCGACAACAGAACGGAAAACCCGTCCACTATGAACGCGCCCTGCGACAGGTTCGATGCCTTCAGGCCCAGCTTGGCCTGCACGACGAGCCCGGTCGTTGCAAACAGGAACGCCTGCATCGTGATGAGCCACACTATCCGGTGGTTGTATAAATCATTCTCATGCTCGATCTGAGCGCGGATTCGGTCATACAGAGCCTCGGCCCGTGTGCCGGTCGTCATCGGTTCCGCCATGGCAACTCCCCCAAATCCCAGCTCTCAAGCGCGCCAAGCGCGACGAAATAATCCACGACCGCATCCGCCGCTTGGAACATTTCGGATCTGAGCAAGCCCGGCTTGCGAATGACGGCGGACCGGAATCCGCGAAACTTCCTGCAAACCTCGCTTGAAGAAAACCGCTAAGTGTTGGTCGGGGCGGCGTGATTTGAACACGCGACCCTCTGCTCCCAAAGCAGATGCGCTACCAGACTGCGCTACGCCCCGGTCCGGACCAAGCGTGGGATAGCGCAAGCGCCCGGTTGCGGCAAGTTGCGCGCCGGATTCGGGAAAACGCCTCAGCGCCGCCGCGACCACATCCGGCAATCCGCCAGGACGTCGACATAGACGCGCTGCTGGAGCGCCGCGTCATAGCCCTCGCTCGCGATGTCCTGGGCGCGGTTGCGCGCGGTGGCCTCGCACAGATCCGCGGCCGGCCCGGGCCCGAGCCGCACCGCGGCCGCGAAAGGATGGCCGGCGAAGTCGGAGCTCGCCACGAACGTGTCCTGCAGCACCGAGGCCATCCCGGTATCGGGCTCGGGCTCCGCAGTGTCGACCGGGTCCGAGCCGGCGCAGGACGCCAGGACGAGCGCGGCGAAGACCGGCAATATGCAAATCATGCGGCGTCCCGACATGGCGCTAGCGGTTCCGCGCGGAGGAGAACGACATGGTCATTCCATGTCGTGGAAGATGTCGGCGCGCACGCGGTCGCCGGGCTTGATGCCCAGATCGCGGGCGCGGCCACCATTGATCTCCAGCACCGCGCGCACCGGCTCGGCGGAGGGGATCGAGGCGGTGGAGAACGGCACCGCGTTCGGCTCGACCGAGGACACCGTGCCGTCCGCCTTGATGAACACCATGTCGAGCGGCAAGGGCGTGTTCTTCATCCAGAAGGAGACCCGCGCCTCCTGGTGGAAGTCGAACAGCATGCCCCGGTCGGGCGGCAGGTCGCGGCGGTACATCAGCCCGTGCTCTTGGCTGATCGCGTCGGCGGCGACTTCGACCTTGAACTCCTTTGGTCCGCTGGCGGTGTCGATGCGGATGGTCTGGACCGGCAACACGGCCTCGTGCCCCGCGAACGCGGCGCAGGATGCGAGCATGACCGATACGACCGCTGCTAGGATCGTCAAACGCATATCTGTTCCCAAGCTCCCCCGAGCTTCTATCTCGGGAAAGTGTGCCGCATCGCGCGCTGGAGCGCAAAGATTCCGAACTGCGGCACCCAATGGGCGACGGCGCGGTAATCCCCCCGCCACCAGCTCGGACGATGCAGATTGGTCTCGATATGGTCGAGTGCGGTTGCGAGAAGGGTCTCGTCTCCGGTGGCGTCCGCCAGCGCCAAAAGCGCCCAGCCGCGGCTGAAATTGAGCGCATAGTGATGGGCCTTTCGCGGCTGCGTGATGGGCCTTAACGCCGTAAGCCGGCCGCCGGCCTTGGCCATGATCGCGGCCGGCTCGACCGCGCCGGCGCGGACGAGCAGTTCGCAGAACATCGGCGTCACCGCCATGAAGTCGGGCCAGCTCTCCTCCTCGCTCTCGCTCGGCAGCCGGTCGAGGAAGGTGGCAAGGCCGGCCGCGGCATCGCGCACTATGTCGGTGATGTCGGCGCGGTTCTCGATTGCGGCGTAGTCGAGAAGGTTAATCAGCGCCCAGCACGGATTGGCGTATTCCCGCGCGAAGGGATCGGCAAGGCGGCCGCGATACTGCGCCGTCAGCGAGGCGGCGACGTCGCGCGCGAAGAAGGTCAGCCGCGTCGAGCCGGTGACGAGCCGGTCCTCCAGCGCCAGGCGGAGCAGCCAGGCGCGGCCATAGGGCATCTCGAATTGCGGCCGCGCCGCGAGGTCGGACGCCTCGGCGGCGAGCTTGGCCGGCATCAGGATGCCGTCGACGATCCCGTCATATTGCGCGTCGCCGGTCAGACCCTTGGCCGCGAGCAGCGCCCAGGCCGCGTGGCAGGCCGAGTGCCAGTCGATGCAGCCATGGAAGGCGGGATGGATGGTGTCGTGGCGCAGCACATGGCGGGCCGGCACCTGCGCAAGCAGCGCGACCCAATGGGGCGCCTCGGACTGGAACGCGCGGAAACGCGCCGCGACATCGGACATGGGATTGCTGCTCTCTGGTGGACTTTGCCGGGTTCAACTAGCCAACGCGTCATCGCCCGCTTCATGCGGGCGATCCAATTTTCTCGATCCGGACAAGGAAATTGGATTGCCCAGACAAGCCGGGCAATGACGATATGCGGGGGCGGCGATCAAAACAAATCCGCGCACTGCTCAGGGATCGAGGACGACGATCTCCGCCGCGAGCTCGCCCTTGGGGCCGGCGCCGGTGCGCACCTGCACGCGCTGGCCCTGGCGCAGTTCGCGGATGCCGGAGCGGCGCAGCGTCTCCATGTGGACGAAGACGTCCGGCGTGTTCGGGCCGCGCGACACGAAGCCATAGCCCTTGCCGCGGTTGAACCATTTGACGGTCGCCTCGAACGCCTCGCCCGCCGGCTCGGCGGTGTAGCGCGACGGCTTGGGATGCGCCTGCGGCACGACCTGGGCGGTCGAATTGTCGAGCGAGATCAGCCGCCGAGCCTGCAGGCCGCGCGGCCCCTGCACCGCCTCGCAGACGACGCGGGCGCCCTCATAGGCGGCCTTGAAGCCGGATTGCCGCACGCAGGTCTGATGCAACAGGATGTCGCCGTCGACGCCGCTGGACGGGCGGATGAATCCGTAGCCCTTGTTGAGGTCGAACCATTTCACCAGTCCCATGACCTCCAGGGGTGCCCCTTCCTGGGAAATCGCCGCCGCAACAACCATGTCATGCCCCATGCCAGATACGCCAAATTGCGCTAGACAGTTCTCGCGCGGGTTGAATCTGTCATTTGGCCAAGCTTGCCGCATCCCCCCTATTTGAGGGATGGGACACCGCGAACACGGCTGACGGTACGGGAACGTAAGGCATGGAATTCAAGGGAAGCTATACTATATCCGCACCCGCGCAGAGGGTTTGGGACGGCATCAACGATCCGGCCATCCTGAAACTGTGCATTCCGGGCTGCGAGCAGATCGAGAAGACCAGTCCGACGGACTTCGTTGCAACCGCGAAGCTGAAGATCGGACCGGTGAGCGCGACGTTCAAGGGCAAGGTGGCGCTCTCCGATCTCGACCCGCCGCATCGCTGCCGCCTGAGCGGCGAGGGCCAGGGCGGCGTCGCCGGCTTCGCCAAGGGCGGCGCGGAGGTCGTGCTGACGCCGCAGGGCGACTCGACGGTCTTGAGCTACACCGCGACGGCCTCGGTCGGCGGCAAGCTGGCGCAGATCGGCCAGCGGCTGATCGACGGCGCGGCCAAGCAGATCGCCGACGATTTCTTCAAGCGATTCGCCGCCGCGCTGGCGACGGCGCCGGTGCTGGCGCCCGATCCGACGACCGAGGAGGCCCGGGAGATGGCGGCGGGCGCGAGCGGCACGGCCACCACGCCCCATGGCGGCGCGCCGGCGGGACCGCGGCCGGGCCTGTCGCCCGCGATCTGGGTCGGCGGGCTTATCGCCGTGATCGCGATTTTGCTGGTGGTTTTCGGGCTGGCGGCTTAGGCGCCGGTTTTTCCGCCGGCTTGCGGAACAGCGCGTCGAGATCGGGCAGCGAATCCTTCGGTGCGCCGCGGCGTTCGCTGAGGAGCTCGCCGCCGATCGCCCAGTTGTCCTTGTCGTGCTCGTGGATAAGCACCTGCGTTGCGGCGCGCTCGGTTTCGAGGATCTCGGTGACGGCGTCGGTGATGGCTTCGGCCAGCCTGCGGCGCTTCTCCAGCGGCCGGCCGGCGGCGATATGGACGGATATGATGGGCATGCGGCACTCCCGATCCTGGCTCACTATAGCAGCGCTTGACGCCGCGCGTCGCGCGCCCGAGACTCCGCCGCACGTCCGATATCGAAGGAATTGATATGTCCGTTGTGTCCCTGACGGTGAACGGAAAACCGGTTTCGGTGGAAACCGAGGACCGCACCTTGCTGGTCTATTTCCTGCGCGAGCAATTGCGCCTCACCGGCACCCATATCGGCTGCGACACCAGCCAGTGCGGCGCCTGCGTCGTGCATGTCGACGGCAAGGCGGTGAAGTCCTGCTCGGTGTTCGCGGTGCAGGTCGCGGGTGCGCAGGTCACGACGATCGAAGGCCTCGCCAGGGACGGCAAACTGCATCCGGTGCAGGAGGCGTTCCGCGACAATCACGGCCTGCAATGCGGCTTCTGCACGCCGGGCATGATCATGACCGCGGTCGACATGATCCGCCGCAACGGCGCGATGGACCGCGACACCATCCGCCACGAGTTGGAAGGCAATATCTGCCGCTGCACCGGCTATGTGAACATCGTCTCGGCGATCGAGGACGCGTCCAAGCGCATGACGGAGAGCGCGGAGAAGGCGGCATGATCCCCTATCCCTTCACCTACAGCCGCGCGAAATCGGTCGACGACGCGGTGGCGCTGCTGGCGTCCGCGCCGGAAGGCAAGCTGCTGGCCGGCGGACAGACGCTGATCGCGGCGATGAAGATGCGGCTCGCCAATCCGTCGGACCTGATCGACATCTCCGGCATCGAGGAATTGAATTATATCCGCGTGAGCGGCGGCGCCGTCGCCATCGGCGCGGCGACGACGCATTGCGAGGTCGCCAGTTCGAAGGAGGTGGCGAAAGCCATTCCTGCCCTCACCCATCTCGCGAGCGTGATCGGCGATCCGGCGGTGCGCCACAAGGGAACGCTGGGCGGCTCGGTCGCCAACAACGATCCGGCGGCGGACTATCCGGCCGCGGTGCTCGGCCTCGGCGCCACGGTCAAGACCAACCGGCGCGGCATCGCCGCCGACGATTTCTTCCAGGGCATGTTCACCACCGCGCTGGAGGACGGCGAGATCGTCACCGAGATATCCTTCCCGGTGCCGCAGAAGGCCGCCTACAAGAAATTCGCCAACCCCGCCTCGCGCTACGCGATGGCCGGCGTGTTCGTCGCGAAATTTGCGGACGGCATCCGTGTCGCGGTGACGGGCGCGGGGCCCGGCGTGTTTCGCGTGCCGCAGATGGAAGCGGCGCTGGCCAGGAGCTTCACGCCCGACGCGGTGGCGAAGATCGCGGTGGATGCGAGCGGATTGAATTCCGACATCCACGGTTCGGCCGAATATCGCGCCAATCTCGTGACCGTGATGGCCAAGCGCGCGGTGGCGGAGGCGGCCTAGGCCGCAAAACCGATGTCCGGAACCGCACAGCACACCGAACCGCTCGACGCCGCCGCGCAATGGCTCGGCGAAGGCCGCAAGGTCGCGCTCGCCACGGTGGTCAAGACCTGGGGCTCGGCGCCGCGCCAGGCCGGCAGCCAGATCGCGGTGCGCGACGACGGCGCCTTCGTCGGCTCGGTCTCCGGCGGCTGCATCGAAGGCGCGGTGATCGAAGAAGCGGTCGCCGCGATGGCCGACGGAAGGGTGCGCAATCTCGAATTCGGCGTCAGCGACGAGACGGCGTGGTCGGTCGGGCTGGCCTGCGGCGGCCGCATCGAGATCTTCGTCGAACCGGTGCTGTGAAACGCGAAACGCTCCAGACGATCAATGACGCCCGCCGCGCGGGCCGCGCTATCGTGCGCGCCATTGATCTTGAAAGCGGCGACGAAACCTTGATCGATCCGGCGAGGGATACCTCGCCGCTGGGCCTTGCCGCCGCCGGCGCGGCGCGGGCCGACACTTCGGGTCCGGCGCAGATCGAGGGGCGGAGCTGGTTCCTCGCCGTGTTCAATCCGCCGCTCGACCTCGTCATCGTCGGCGCGGTGCATATCGCCCAGCCGCTGGTCGTCATGGCGCGGGAGGCGGGTTACGACGTGCGCGTCATCGACCCGCGCACCGCCTTTGCGACGCCGGCGCGGTTTCCTGGCGTCGTCATCTCACATGACTGGCCGGACGAGGCGCTGGCCAAAGCGCCGCTCGGACCGCGCAGCGCCATCGTCTTCCTGAGCCACGATCCCAAGATCGACGATCCGGGCCTGATCGCGGCGCTGACGTCGGACTGTTTCTATATCGGCACGCTGGGCTCGAAGAAGACCCAGGCGGCGCGCGCCGCGCGGATGAAGGCGGCCGGCTTCAACGACGCGGCGCTCGCCCGCATCCACGGGCCGGTGGGGCTGAACATCGGCGCCAAGAGCCCCGCCGAGATCGCGGTGTCGATATTGGCGGAGATGACGCTGGTGCTGCGGGGCGAGAGGCGGTGAACGTTTCCTCCCCCGCAAACGCGGGGGAGGAAAGAAGTTTACTCGTCCCCACCGTTTGGCGGGGCGTGGTCGTCGCCGTGGTCGCCGCGTCCGTGTCCCCAGCCGCCATGGCCGTGGAAATGCGGGCGCATCTCGTCGGCGGTGATCACGCCATCATGGTTGCGGTCCATTCGGTCGAACATCCTGAGCGGCGGCGCGGCGAATTCCGCCATCGTCAGCTTGCCGTCGCCGTCCTTGTCCAGCCGCTTGAACATCTTGTCGTTCATCTCGCGGTAGCGCACCGACATATCCGCCGTGAACGCCGTCAGCGTCAGGAACGGCGCGCCATTGGTGGCGGTCTGGAAATGTTTGGTCATGATCGCGTCGAACTCGGCGCGGGTGACCTTGCCGTCGTGGCTCGCATCGCTCTCGCCGCAGAACGCGGCGCGGCCGAAACCGCCCCTGCCTCCGAAGCCGTGCCCGCCGAAACCGCGATGGCCGAAGCCGTGGCCGCGCTCGCCGAAGCGGCCCCAGCCGCCATGCGCCGAACTGTCGCCATCGCCGGCGGGCGGCGGCGGCGGCGGAGCATCGGGCCGGAAATCGGCATGCATCACCGGCCGGCACGACACCGTGCCGCTGCCGTCACGGTCCATCATCTGGAAATGCGCCCGCTGCGGCGCCTCGAACTCCTCCAGCGTCAGCTTGCCGTCGCCGTTCCAATCCAGGCGGTGGAACATCTCGGCGGTGTGCTGCTGGAATTCGGCCTGGTGGATGGCGATGAACTGGTCCTCGGTCATCGTCTTGGCGCCGTGAGTGGCGGCGGCGAAGCGCGTGCCGATCTCGTTGTTGAATTCGGCCCTTGTGATCTTGCCGTCCTTGTTGCCGTCGAATTCGCCGAGCAGGCGGTCGGACAGCTTGTTGCGATGCAGGAGGCCCTGCATCGGACCGTCCGGCGGCGTGGGGCCGTCCATATGGGCAAACGCGAGGGTCGATCCGCCGATCACGACGGCGGCACCCAGAAGAAGGGCGATCTTGGTGTTCCTGGTCATATCGGGTTCTCCAAATCGGATGGCGGCAGTTAACCCCTTTGGCTTGCCTGAATTGTGCCAGAACAAAACGTGATCGTCGCAAAGTGTACCGCCAGCGTGACAGGTGCAAACTTTGCCAAGACCGGGTTTGCAGCAGCCGGCCCGAAGGACCAGATTGCCCCCATGATCAAGGAAGAGACCAAGCCGCACATTCTTGTGGTCGAAGACGCGCGCGATATTCGAGAGCCCCTGGCGCGTTATCTGCGCGACCAGGGCTACCGCGCCACCACCGCCGCCGACGCCGTCGCGGCCCGCAAGGTGATGAAAGGCTCGGCCATAGATCTCGTCGTGCTCGACATCATGATGCCGGGCGAGGACGGGCTGTCGCTCTGCCGCTCGATCCGCGAGACCTCGCAGATCCCGGTGATCCTGCTCACCGCCCGCGGCGAGGAGGTCGACCGCATCATCGGGCTCGAAATGGGCGCCGACGACTACATCCCCAAGCCGTTCTCGCCGCGCGAGCTGATCGCCCGCGTCGCCGCCGTGCTGCGCCGCACCCAGGCGCTGCCGCCGCGCCAGAAGCCGCCCGCCGCCGAGCGCATCCGCTTCGGCGAATGGCTGCTCGACACCGGCCAGCGCGAGCTGATCGGCGGCGACGGCGTCGCCCTGCCGCTCTCCAGCGGCGAATTCCGCCTGCTCACGGCCCTTCTGGAGCGGCCGAAAATCGCGCTGACCCGCAACCAGCTTCTCGACCTGACCAAGGGCCGCGACGCCGATCTGTTCGACCGCTCGATCGACAATCACGTCAGCCGGCTGCGCAAGAAGATCGAGCCGGATCCCAAGAATCCGCGCTATATTAAGACGGTGTGGGGGGGTGGATATATTTTCGCGCTGGATCCGGAAGTGCAATGAGATTGTGGCCGCGTACGCTGGGAGTGCAGCTCATCGTCGTCACCGCGGCGGCGGTGCTGATCTCCAATCTCGCCGTCGCGGCGTGGTTCCAGCTCGGCAGCGAGCGCATGAGCGAGCGCGATCTCGACGAGCGCGTGCTCGACCGCTCGGCCTCGATGTCGACCCTGCTGGCGGCGATCCCGGCCAAATCGCGCGACGCCGCCGCCAACGCGATGAGCTCCGGCTTCTGGACGTTCACGCTGCACCACGGCAAGGCCGCGCAGCTTGCCATGGACGACGACGAGACCAAGCTCGCCAACCGTCTGCGGGACCTGTTGCCGGACGACAAGGCGAAGCTGCCGATTTCGGTCGAGCGCATCATCGGCGCGCCGCCGGAGGACGGACGCGCCCGGCCGCACCGCCCGCCCGGTCCCGCCCTCCAGTTCACCCTGCCGGTGGTCCGCGGCACCCAGCTTATCGCGACCTTCTACCGCCAGCCCGCGCCGCCCTGGCCGACCGAGATCATCATCGCGGCCTGCATGGCGATCTTCGTGGCCTCGGCCGCGGCGGCCTATATCTCCAGCCGCGTCGCCTATCCGCTGACCGCGCTGGCGGCCGCCGCCTCGGTCGCGGCCGGCGGCGGCAAGGCGCCGCGCGTGCCGGAAGAAGGCCCCGACGACGTGCGCAACGCGGCCGTCGCCTTCAACGCCATGACCGACCGCGTCACGCGCACCATGGAGAGCCAGCGGCAATTGCTCTCGGCTGTCGGCCACGATCTGCGCACGCCGATCACCGCGATGCGGATCAACCTGGAATTCATCGCCGACGACGAGCTGCGCGAGCGGCTGGAGACCAATCTGGCGGAGCTGCAGGCGCTCACCGAGTCCGTGCTGTCGGCGGCGCGCGGCGCCGGCGGCGAGACCAAGCGCAATATCGACCTGTCGGCCCTGGTCGAAAGCCTGTGCGCCGATCTCGACGATCTGGGAGAGCCGGTGACCTGGAACGCGCACGGGCCCGCGCCGCTGGCCTGCCGCCCGGACGAGATCCGCCGCGCCGTGCGCAACCTCGTCGAGAACGCGGTCGCCTATGGCCGCCGCGCCGAAGTGCACATGACCGAAACACCGGCCGCCTATGAGATCCTCGTCGAGGACGAAGGGCCGGGCATTCCCGACGGCGAGCAGGCCCGCGTGTTCGAGCCCTTCGTGCGGCTGGAGAGCTCGCGCAACACCGACACCGGCGGAACCGGGCTGGGTCTGACGCTCGTCAAGGCCATCGCGCACGGCCATGGCGGCGGCGTGACGCTGGAGAACCGTCCCGAAGGCGGCCTGCGGGCCCGTCTCAGCCTGCCGCGCGAAGGCTTGGCGGCGTGCGCCCCCTCCCCCTTGGCGGGTGAGAAGAGCTAAACTTACGCGATGCAATTCACGTTCATTCCCGTGGTCGAGGCCGAGGGCGCCATTCTCGCGCATGGCGTGCGCGCGGGCGACAAACGTTTCAAGAAAGGCCGGGTCCTTTCCGGCGGCGATCTCGCCGCCATCGCCGAGGCCGGCATCGCCACGGTCGCCGTCGCACGGCTGGAGCGCGGCGATGTCGGCGAGGATGCGGCGGCGTCGCGGATCGCGGCACGGGCCGGTGGCGCCGGGGTGCGGATCGGCGCGGCCTTCACCGGACGGGTGAACCTTTACGCGCTCAGCGACGGCGTCGCGGCGGTCGATGCCGCCACGGTCGAGGCGCTGAACGCGATCGACGAGGCGGTGACGCTGGCCACCGTCGCCCCGTTCTCGCGGGTCGCGAAGGGCCAGATGGTGGCGACGGTCAAGATCATTCCCTTCGCCGCGCCGGGTGCGGCGGTACAGGCGGCGGAACAGCTTCTGGAAGCGGCCCCCGTGCGCGTCCATCCCTTCACCGCCCATCGCGCCGCCCTGATCTCCACCGTCCTGCCGGGCACCAGGCCGTCGCTGCTCGACAAGAACCGCACCGCCATCGCGGAGCGGCTGGCGGCGCTGGGCTCGACCCTGGCCTGGGAGCGCCGGGTGGCGCATGAGACGGAAGCGCTGACCGCCGTCCTCGCGGAGGTTGCCGATGCCGACCCGATCCTGGTCTTTGGCGCCAGCGCCATCACCGACCGGCGCGATGTCATCCCGGCCGCGATCGAAGCGGCCGGCGGCACGGTCAGCCATTTCGGCATGCCGGTCGATCCGGGCAACCTGCTGCTGCTCGGCAGCCTGGACGGGCGCACCGTCATCGGCCTGCCGAGCTGCGCCCGCTCGCCCAAGCTCAACGGCTTCGATTTCGTCCTGTGGCGGGTACTGGCCGGCCTGCCGGTCGGACGGCGCGCGCTGGCCGGGATGGGGGTCGGCGGCCTCCTGACCGAGATCCCGTCGCGGCCGCAGCCGCGCGACGAGACGCCCGCCGAATTTCCGCGCCTGCCCAGGATCGCGGCCATCGTGCTGGCCGCCGGGCTGTCGTCGCGCATGGGGTCCAACAAGCTCCTGGCAGAAGTGGACGGCAAGCCCTTGATCCGCCACGCGGTCGAGGCGGCGCTGGGCAGCGCCGCGGCGCCGGTCGTGGTGGTGACCGGCCATGCGGGCGAGACGGTGCGCCAGGCGCTTTCCCCTCTTGCGCCCCTCTTCGTCGACAATCCTGACTATTCAAAGGGTTTGAGCGCGTCGCTGAAGTGCGGCCTGAGGGTGCTGCCCGAGGATTGCGATGGCGCCGTCGTGCTCCTGGGCGACATGCCCGGCGTCTCTTCGGGCCTGATCGACAAGCTGATCGCGTCGTTCGATCCATCGGAGGACCGCGCCATCTGCGTCGCGACCCGGCACGGCAAGCGGGGCAATCCGGTGCTGTGGGCGCGGCGGTTTTTCCCGGAAATGCTGGCAATCGAGGGCGATGTTGGCGCCCGTCAACTCATCGGTCAGTACGCCGAACTGGTGTGCGAGGTCGAGGCCGGCGACGACGCGCCGCTCACCGATATCGATACGCCCGAGGCGCTGCGGGCGTACAAGGCCTCAAGCAGCGAAGCGGTAAGCCGATAAGATGAGCGATCCTCTCTACAAGCGCGAAGTGCTCCGCCTCGCGGCGAACGCCACCGGCTCGGGCCGGCTGCCGGATCCTTGCGGCACCGCCACAGCTCACAACCCGACCTGCGGCGACAAGGTGGTGATGGACGTCGCGCTGGAGGACGGCCGCATCCTGGCGCTGGCGCATCACACCCTGGCCTGCGTTCTGACCCAGGCCTCGGCGTCGGTGCTGGGCGCCTATGCCCCCGGCATGAGCCGGGACGAGGTCGCGGCCCTGCGCGACGCGGTCGGCGCCATGCTGGAGGGCGGGCCCGCGCCGCATGCCCCGTTCGACTCCTATGCGGTGTTCGACGGCGTGGCCGATCATCCGGCCCGCCACAAATGCGTCCTGTTGCCGATCGATGCGGCGCTGGCGGCTTTGGACTCCCAAAAGGATAATCCCTGAACTTTTCTTCGATTATCTCAAACTGTATTTCCACAATTTAGACGTTTAATATTGAATGCATGATATTATTTGGTGTATTGTAAGAAGATATTGGGGAGGAGTTGAAATGAAACCAACCATATCTGTCATTGCTTTTGCGGCGCTGTTCGCCTGCTCGGCGGCGCAGGCCGCCGATGTGCAAGAGCGGGCGTCTTTTTGCGGCACGGTCGTCAGCGGCGTCGAAGCGAAATGTCTGTTGGTCAAAGGCTCCATGGTGGGAGCGCCGCTCTATAACATCTCGAGCGCGCATCCCAGACCGCGGCTCGGAAGCATGATCACAGGCAGCGGAATCGCGGGCGGCGTCAGCACCTGCATGCAGGGTGTCGTGCTGACCGACATCACGTGGCATCACGCTGCGGCCTGCCCCCTCGACTCGAAGGCTCACTGAGCCGCCGCTATTGGACGACGCTGAACCTAGCCGCGAGCGGACCCAGGTTCAGCGTCCGGCCGCTGTCGCTCGAATTGCCGCAGCCAAGGCCAACGACGCTCCCCCGCGCCAGGAGGGGGTGCGTGAACGCCGTGTCCTCGCGGCTCAAGTTGAAGACGCAAAGCATGCGTTCATCCTCATAGTCCCGTGTGAAGGCAAGGACAGGCTTATCGGCATCGAGGAAGGCGATCTCGCCCAGCCGCAGGGCTCGGCTGGCCCTGCGTCCTTTGAGAAAGTGGCGGGCGAATTCGAGCGGGGAGTCCGCGTTGCCCGTCTGCTCCGACACCGCCAGCGCCCGGTGCGCCGGGCCCATCGGCAGCCAGGGCGTGCCGCTGGAGAAGCCGAGATTCCTCGCACCCGCCTCCCAGGGCATCGGCGTACGGCAGCCGTCGCGGCCCTTGGCGATGGGATAATAGAGGTCGCCGACCGGATCCTTGAGCTGGTCGCGGCGCAGATCGACCTCCGGCAGGCCCAGTTCCTCGCCCTGGTAGATCAGGGTCGTGCCGCGCAGCGAACAGAGCAGCGCGAAGAGGAGCTTGGCCAGGGCAGGATCGCCGTCGGGGCCGCCGCCGAAGCGGCTTACGGTCCGGGTCACATCGTGATTGGAGAGCGAGACGCAGGGCCAATGGCGCGGGAAACGCGCGAGATCCTCGAAATAGCGACGGAAGTAGTTCGGAGACAGCTTGCTCGCGATCAAGAGGCCGAAGGTGTAGCCGGCGTGCAGGCCCTCCTCCGGCGGCAGATAGGCGCCCGAGCGTTCGAACTCCTCCGAGAATTCGCCGAACACGAAGCGGTCGTCGAACGCGTCCACCGTGCGGCGGATGATGTCGAGTTCGGCGCGGTTCTCGAACAGGTTCGAGTCGTGCCGATGATGCTGCATATTCGCGGCGTGCGACCAGTTGTAGGCGGTGCGCCCGGCCGGCGGCACGGGCGGGTTGTCGGCCAGCGTCGGGTCGTGGAGATAGGCGTTGGCGACGTCGAGGCGGAAGCCGTCGACGCCGCGCTTCAGCCACAGCGCCAGCACATCGAGCGCGGCGCGTTTCGCCCCCGGGTTGGTCCAGCTCAGCTTGGGCTGCTGGCGCAGGAATTTATGATGGTAATATTGCCGGCGCTCCGGCCGGTAGGCCCAGGCCGGGCCGCCGAACACCGCCAGCCAATTGTTCGGCACCGTGCCGTCGTCCTTCGGATCGGCCCAGACATACCAGTCCTTCTTTGCGCCCGCCGCATCGAGGCTGGCCTGGAACCAGGCATGCTCGTCGGAGGTGTGGCAGAGCACCTCGTCGAGGATGATCTTGAGGCCGCGGTCATGCGCGGCTTTCAGCAGCGCCGCGAAATCGGCCAGCGTGCCGTAATCGGGATGCACGCCGTCATAGTCGGAAACGTCGTAGCCCCAATCGCGGTTCGGCGAGGGATGGATCGGCGACAGCCAGATCGCGTCGACGCCGAGGCCGGCGATGTAATCGAGCTTCGACATCAGCCCGGCGAAATCGCCGTGGCCGTCGCCGTTCCCGTCGCAGAAGCTGCGGATATAGACCTGATAGACGACGGCGCCGCGCCACCACGGCGCCGTCATCTCAGACTTCGCTCGCGCGGGCGACGACCTTGCTCACCAGGCCGTATTTCACCGCCTCTTCCGCGCCCATCCAGAAATTGCGCTCGGTGTCCTTGACGACGCGCTCATAGGGCTGGCCGGTCTCCAGGGCGATCTCGCGGATCAGGCGCTCGCGCATCTTGATGATCTCCTCGGCCTCGATCGAGATGTCCGATGCCTGGCCGCGCACGCCGCCGAGCGGCTGGTGCAGCAGGAAGCGGGTGAACGGCAGGCAGAAGCGGTTCTCCTTCTTGGCGCCCAGGAAAATGTGCGCGCCGGCGGATGCGACCCAGCCGGTGCCGATCATCTTCACCCGCGGTCCCACGAAGCGGATCATGTCGTGGATGGTGTCGCCGGATTCGACATGGCCGCCGGGCGAGTTGAGGATGATGCGGATGTCACCCTCGCCTTCCGCGGCATAGGCGAGCAACTGCGCGCTGACGCGCTCGGCCATCTTCATGTCGACTTCGCCGAAGATCAGCACGGTGCGCGCCTTGAACAGCGCGTTCGTCACCGGCGACGACTGCGGGTCGGGCGCCTTCTTGTCGTTCTTCTCGTCTTCGTCTTCTTCGTCGAGGCGGCGCAATGGAGGTACTCCTGAAACGGTTGGGAATCCGACGGACATTCTAGCCCCTGGCAGGCTAGCGTCCACGTCCTTTCGAGACGTTAATAGCGGCAATAAGCCTTATTTTTCCAGAGGTTTTCACGCGCGGACCCACGCTCAAACCGGCGGCAGAGCGGCCATTGCGGCGCTCATGGTGGGGCCGATATCGCGGTGCAAGACCAGATCGGCATAGGGGTCTTGGTCGGTCGGCTCGCGGTTGACGATGGCGAGCCTGGCGCCGGCCCGCTTGGCGAGCAGCGGGAACCCGGCCGCCGGATAGACCACCAGCGAGGAGCCGAGCACCAGCATCAAATCCGCGGCCAGCGTCGCGCGCCTGGCCAGGTCCATCTCCTTTTCCGGCATGGCCTGGCCGAAGGAGACCGTCGCGGTCTTCACGATGCCGCCGCAGAACGGGCAATTGGGCGGCTCGCCATGGGCGTCGAAATAGGCGCGGATGTCGGCAATCTCCATGCGGGCGCCGCAATTGAGGCATTTGGCGTAGCGCGTGTTGCCGTGCAGCTCGATCACGCGGTCCTCCGGCACGCCGGAATCCTGGTGCAGGTTGTCGATGTTCTGGGTGATGACATGGCTGACCTTGCCGCGCCGCACCAATTCGGCGACGGCCGCGTGGCCGGCGTTGGGCTTCACCGCGTTCCAGGTCTCTTCCATCTCGAAGCGGCGGCGCCAGCTTTCCCGCCGCGCCTCCGGCGAGGCGACGAATTCGTCGAAATCGATCGGCATCATCTTGGTCCAGATGCCGCCGGGCGAGCGGAAATCGGGAATCCCGGACTCGGTGGAAATGCCCGCGCCGGTGAACACCACGGCGCGGCGCGCGGCGCCGAGCAGCGCCGCCAAGTCCTCCGCATCACGATCCACGCTCATTGCGCACCCTTGTCCCTGCCCCGCTCATATAGGAGGGCGCGGGCCGGGCTTCCAGCGTGGACCGGGGCCCGCTAATGCGTCGCGCCGGCGCAATCGGCCTTCAGCCATTTGCCCTCGATGACGCTGTTCACGGTCATGCCGTTCATCGCCATGGAGAACCGCGCATTGTAGTGGGTGTCGCCGTCATAGGTCGTGCTGAAATGCCCGGTGCCCTCCATCTGGCCGTGACAGACCATGTCGGCGGTGACCGTCTGGCCGTCATGATGCATGTTCTGCATCTGGCAGGCCGGGTTGCCGGACGGCGGCGGCGCATCGGAGTTCACCTGCTCGGCCGTCATGCAGAACGTGGCCGAATGGGTCTGCGGCGCCACATTGGCCATTCCGGGCATGTTCATCGTCATGGTTGTGGTGGTGGACCACAGGCCCACCTTGCCGTGACCCGCCAGCGCCGCGGACGGAACCAGGACGCCCGCCGCGACCCATGCCATGTGCCTGCGCATTGCCGAATCCTCCCCGAATCGCGGTGCGATTGTGCCACGGCCCCGCCTTGCGCTGAAGCGTGTCAGGCCGCCTTGGAGCGCCTGGGCGCCTTCAGCGCGTCGATCATCGCCTGCACCAGCGGGTGGAAGTGGCCGCGATAGCGCTTCTGGACCTCGGGCAGCTTCCAATCGGTCTCGGTCAGGCGGACGCGGCAGATCGGCGAGCCGCAGGTGCAGTCCTCGGCATCGACCGTGTATTCGGTCTCGTCGAAATTCCAGGTGCCCTGGTCGAGCGTGATCTCCTCGCCGGCTTCGATGTCCCGCCTGGCCACCAGCACGACCTCGTCGGCCAGCCAGCTATTGGCGTCGCAGGAATGGTTGAGGTTCTCGTCCAGGCTGGGCGCGGTATCGGTTTGCGGCAGCGCCAGATAGGCGTCCGCGCCGACCGCCCAGATCGAGCGCACCCGATAGGGCCCCTCGTCGGCTTGCGCGCGCGAGATCAGTTCGCCGCCGAACTCCATCAGCCTTTCGCCCTTCTTGAAAGGCTCGGCCGCGAACACGCCGTCGTAATGGATCTTCGACTCGCCATGGACCAGCTTGGGACTGACCCAGGTGCGGGAGAGATAGGTTTTCATCGTGCGGCGCGACTCAGGGACCCTCGCGCAAATGATAGACGCGCCCGCCACGCCTGCCACGCGCGATCGACGGTCAGGCCGCCGCCGCGTCTTCGAGATGGAGCTGCACGCGCTTCTGGCCTTGCCATTCCTCGGCGCGCAGGCGGCCGGCGGCGTGGATGCGCTTGCCGCGGCTGGCGAGCAGCGACTTGCCGAACGGAAGATCCGCGACGCGAAAGGCGATGGCGTCGAGCCGCGCGCCGTCGCCGCCCATCAGGCGCAGCCGGACGTGATCCTTGCCGACGACATCGGCGAACATCACCTGCACGTCGGGCACCGCGACGATGGGCTCGGCATTGCCGGCGCCATAGGGACCGGCCTGCGCCATCTCCTCGATGAGGGCGATCGTCGCGCCGGACGGCGACACGGCGACATCCAGTTCGAGCTCGCCCGCCAGATCGTGCGACGCATCGGCGAATTGGCCGGCGAGGAAGGCGCGGAAGCCCTCGACCTGTTCGGGCCTCAGGCCGAAGCCCGCCGCCATGGCGTGGCCGCCGCCGCTCTCGATCAGCCCGGCGTCGCGCGCCGCGCGGATCATGGCGCCGATATCGACGCCCGGCACCGAGCGCGCCGAGCCGCGGCCATAGCCGCCCTCGAAGCCGGCGACGAAGGCAGGCTTGCCGGTGCGCTCCTTGAGCCGCCCCGCCACAATGCCGACGACGCCGGCGTGCCAGCCCTCCTGCGACGCGAAGACGAAGGGCACGGCAGCATCGGCGTCGGCATGGGCGATCGCCTCGTCGAGCATCATCTTTTCGAGCGCCTGGCGCTCGCGGTTGTGGGTGTCGAGGGCCTCGGCCAATTCCAGTGCCGTGGTGGCGTCTTTCGCGGTCAGAAGCTCGACGCCAAGGCTCGAGCGGCCGACGCGGCCCCCCGCATTGATGCGCGGGCCGAACAGGAAGCCCAGCGTGTAGGGTGTAAAGGGCGGCTGGATCTTCGCGACCTGCGACAGCGCGGCGAAGCCCGGCCGTTCGAGCTTGTTCAGGCGGGCGAGGCCGACCCTCACAAAGGCGCGGTTGAGGCCGGTCAGCGGCACGACATCGGCAACGGTCGCCAGGCCCACCAGATCGGCGAAAGCGCGAAGATCGGGCTCGGCGATCGCCTTGCGCGCGTAGAAGCCGCTCTCGCGCAAAGCGCGGTTCAGCGCGACCACGAACAGGAAGGTGATGCCCGCGGCGCTCACATGACCGAGGCCGGATGTGTCGCCCGGCTGGTTCGGATTGACATGGGCCAGGGCCGGCGGCGGGGTCTCGACCGCGTGATGGTCGAGCACCACGACATCGAGCCCGGCATCGCGCGCCACCGTCAGCGGCGCGACCGCACCGGCGCCGCAATCGACGGTGAAGACAAGGCCGACGCCTTCCTCTTTCAGCTTGAGCAGCCCGGCCGCGTTGGGGCCGTAGCCCTCCGCCATGCGGTCGGGGATGTAGATGCGCGCCGCAACGCCGAGCGCGGCGAGGAATTCGCTCAACAGCGCGGCCGAGGCCGAGCCGTCGACGTCATAGTCGCCCCACACCGCGATCTTCTCGCCGGCTTCGAGGGCGCGTTGCGTCCGCGCCACCGCCTTGTCCATGTCCTTGAGCGTCAGCGGCTCGGGCAGGAAGCGTTTCAGCGTCGGCGCGAGATAATCCGCGACATCGCCCGCCGCGACGCCGCGCGCCAGCAGCAGCCGCGCCAGCGCCGGGGAGACATTCGCCGTGCGCGCCAGGGCCTGCACCGCCGCCTCGTCGCCGGCGGCCAGCCGCCAGCGCCGGCCCGTGAAGGAGCGCGCGACCCCGAACGACGGAGATTGAACCGAAGATATTTCACCACCCGTCATCGCCGGGCTTGTCCCGGCGACCCATACTCCCACCTGACGCAGTCGGGCGTTTGGATAGCCGCCACAAGGGCGGCCATGACGATTTTGGTTCGGGTCAATTCCAGACCGTCTCTACTTCTCATCCTTGATATGGCGCGCGCGGACGTGGCGCGCCTTGATCCAGCGCACGGTGCGGGTCGCCGAACGCATCACCACGCTGTGCGTCGTGATGAACTCGCCGTCGTAATGCACGCCTTCGAGCATCGAGCCGTCGGTCACGCCAGTCGCCGCGAACACGCAATCGCCGGACGCCATGTCCAGCAGCGAATATTTGCGCTTGAGGTCGGTGATGCCCCATTTCGCGGCGCGCTCGCGCTCCGAATCGTTGCGGAACACCAGCCGCGACTGCATCTGGCCGCCGACGCAGCGCAGCGCCGCCGCCGCCAGCACGCCCTCGGGCGCGCCGCCCTGGCCGATATAGATGTCGATGCCGGTGGACGGATCGGTGCAGGCGATCACGCCCGCGACGTCGCCGTCGGTGATCAGCCGGATCGCCGCGCCCGCGGCGCGCACCTTCTTGATCAATTCCTCATGCCGCGGCCGGTCCATGATGCAGGCCGTGATGTCCTTCGGCTTAACGCCCTTCGCCTTCGCCATGGCCAGGATGTTCTCGGCCGGATCGGCATCGAGATCGACGACGCCCTCCGGATAGCCGGGCCCGATCGCGAGCTTGTCCATGTAGGTGTCGGGCGCGTTGAGCAGCGTGCCGGGCTCGGCCATCGCCATCACCGCCAGCGCGTTGGCCATCGCCTTGGCGGTCAGCGTGGTGCCTTCGAGCGGATCGAGCGCGATATCGACGGCGAGGCCGCCGGTGCCGACCTGCTCGCCGATATAGAGCATCGGCGCCTCGTCGCGCTCGCCCTCGCCGATCCGCACCGTACCCGAAATGGGTAGTGAGTTGAAGGCGATCCGCATCGCCTCGACGGCGGCGTGGTCGGCGGCGTGTTCGTCGCCGCGGCCGATCTGCTGGGCGGCGGCAATCGCCGCGGCTTCGGTGACGCGCACCGCCTCCAGCGAGAAGGCGCGGTCGAGCGGGCTGTGTTTGCCGGGCGAAATCGCGGGATTCTTGGGATTCACGCTGCCTCCATTGGAATCATGCACGGGCGCGCGCGCACCTTGTCGGAGGTGGCTATCGCCTTCAAGGCGCGTTCGACCGCAGCCTGTGCGGTTTCGTGGGTAATCATGACGATGGACACCGGCTCGCCGGGGCTTCTGGCGCGCTGCACCATGCTGCCGATCGAGACCCGGGCCTCCGCCAGATGGCCGGCGATTTCGGCCAGAACGCCCGGCACATCCAGCACCTCGAACCGCAGGTAATAGGCCGAAACCGCCGCGCCGGGGTCGGACGGCACCAATGGCTTAAGGGTAGCGGCCGGGCGGCCGAAGGCGGGACCGAAATTGCCGCGGGCGATATCGACCAGGTCGGCGACGACCGACAGCGCGGTCGGCGCCTCGCCGGCGCCACGGCCCTCGAAGAAATAGCGCCCGGCCGGTCCGGCATTGGCCATCACGGCGTTGAACACGCCGTCCACATCGGCCAGCGGCGTCCCGGCCTTGACCATGGAGGGCTGCACCCGCTGGTCGATCCCCTGGGCGGTGCGGCGCGCGATGCCGAGCAGCTTGATGCGGAAGCCGAACTCGCGGGCGAAGGCGATGTCCATGGGCGTGATGCCCTCGATGCCGTCGACGGCGATGTTCTTCTGGTCGGGCACGGTGCCGAAGGCGAGGCTCGCCAGCAGTACCAGCTTGTGCGCCGTGTCGCCGCCGCCGACGTCCAGCTTGGGATCTGCCTCGGCATAGCCGAGCGCCTGCGCTTCGGCGAGCACATCGGCGAAGCCGCGCCCGGTCGCCTCCATCTGGGTGAGGATGTAGTTGCAGGTGCCGTTCAGGATGCCGCGCACCGTCTCGACGCCATAGGCGACGAGGCTCTCGCGCAGCGCCTTGACGATCGGGATGCCGCCGGCCACCGCGGCCTCGAATTTGAGCGCGACGCCCGTCTTCTCGGCCAGCGCCGCCAGGCGCGCGCCATGCTTGGCAAGAAGCGCCTTGTTGCCGGTCACGACATGCTTGCCGGCAGCCAGCGCCGCCTCGGCCAGCGACAGCGCCACGCCGTCTTCGCCGCCGATCAGCTCGACGACGACATCGGCATCCGATCTGGCGAGCGCCAGGGCGTCGGCGGTCCAGGCGAATTTCGTCGTGTCGAAACCGCGATCCTTGCCGCGGTCGCGGGCCGACACCGCGACGATCTCGAAGCCGCGCCCGGCGCGCTCGGCGAGCTCGGGGTTGGCCAGCGCCTTGACGACGCCGCCGCCGACCGTGCCGAGGCCGGCCATCGCGATCTTCAAAGGCTTCACTTCGCGGTTTCCAGGACGGACGGCTCGTTGACACGCAGCGACAGGAATTTCTTCACGTTGCGCGCCGCCTGGCGGATGCGGTGCTCGTTCTCGACCAGCGCCACGCGGACATAACCCTCGCCATATTCGCCGAAGCCGGTGCCCGGCAGGACGGCGACCTTGGCATGGATGAGCAACTGTTTTGCGAACTCCATCGAGCCCTTGTCGCGGTAGCTCTCCGGCACCGGCGCCCAGGCGAACATCGAGGCCGGCGGCGAGGGGATGTCCCACCCTGCCCGCTTCATCGATTCCACCAGCACGTCGCGGCGCGACTTGTAGATGGCGCGGATCTCGTCGGCGCAGTCCTGCGGGCCGTTCAGCGCGGCGGCCGCCGCCACCTGGATCGGCGTATAGGCGCCGTAGTCGAGATAGGATTTGATCCGGCCGAGCGCATGGATCAGGTGCTTGTTGCCGGCCGCGAAGCCCATGCGCCAGCCGGGCATGGCATAGGTCTTGGACAGCGACTGGAATTCGATCGCGATGTCCTTGGCGCCGTCGACCTGCAGGATCGAGGGCGGCGGATTCGCGTCATCGAAATAGATGTCGGCATAGGCGAGATCGCTGAGCACCCAGATCTCGTGCTTCTTCGCGAAGGCCACGATCTCCTTGTAGAAATCCAGCCCCACCACCTGCGCCGTCGGATTGGACGGATAGTTCACCACCAGCGCCAGCGGCGAGGGCACCGAGTGCTTCACCGCGCGGCCGAGATTGCTCAGATATTCCTCGGGCGTGCGCGCCGGCACATGGCGGATCGCGGCGCCGGCCAGGATGAAGCCGAAGGCGTGGATCGGATAGGCCGGGTTGGGCACCAGCACGACATCGCCTGGCGCGGTGATCGCCTGGGCGAGGTTGGCGAAGCCCTCCTTGGAGCCGATATTGGCGATGACCTCGCTGTCGGGATCGACCGTGACGCCGAAGCGGCGGGCGTAGAAGGCGGAATAGGCCTTGCGCAGGCCCTTGATGCCGCGGCTCGCCGAATAGCGGTTGGAGCGCGGATCGCGCGCCGTCTCGATCAGCTTGTCGACGATGTGCTGCGGCGTCGGCATGTCGGGATTGCCCATCGAGAAGTCGATGATGTCCTCGCCCGCCGCGCGGGCCCGCGCCTTGAGGATGTTCACTTCCTCGATCACGTAGGGCGGCAGCCGCTTGATGCGGTAGAAATCGGTTTGCATGGCCTTGGAACCTGATGTCGCACGCGAAGCACCGCCTCGCGGGCGGAGCATCATGGCAAAAAGGCCGCGCCGTCAATGTGGTTAGAGGGCATTCTTAACCTGCGCGGGACGCGGTCATCCGCCGCTCATAAGGCGGACGCAGGCGGCCCGTTGGGCGGGCTTCAGCCCCGGCGCCAGGACGACCTCCTGGACGTCGGCGAATTCCTTGCCGGCGGGCTTGTAGCGGACGACGAAGGTGCGGCCCTTGGCATCGGCGACCCGGTAGGACCAGTCCACCCGGGAATCGCCCTGCTTGCCGGCCAGGTAGGCGATGCGGCGCATGCCCTCGCGGATGCCGGCCGCGTAGGCGGGGCCATACGGATCGACGCCGGTGAAGACGCCGGTGGCGGCGGATTTGTCGGTGTCGAAGCCCTTGTCGAAGACCGGGACGCGGATCGCGCGGATTTGGGCGCACGCGCCGAACAGGCCGGCGGGGAGAAGTTCGGTGTCGCCCTGGTCGATGTAGCGTGCGAGGTCCTTCGCGAGGTCGACATTCGTTCGGCCGCGCAACGCGAGGCGGAAATTCTCCACAAGGTCCGGCTTGTGCGCGTCCGGCGCGGCGACATAGGCGTCGCGCATCGCGAACATCACGCTGTCCAGATTACGCGTGCCGCCGCTCGCCCGGCGGATGCGGTCGTCGGCGAGATAGGCGAACAGCATGCCGCGCTGATAGGGAAGCTGCTCGATCGCGTAGTTCGTCCAGAACTCCTTTTCGATGCGGGCGTTCGGCGCGTTGCGCGCGGGCGACGTGTCGTAGGCCAGCAGCATGTCGTTCAGGTCGGCGACGAAATCCTCCAGCGACCAGATGCCGGATTTGAGCAGCGTCCGCTCGGCGTAGAAATCGGTGAAGCCCTCGCTCAGCCAGTATTCCAGCGCCTCGGCCGGTCCGTCGGGCGGGCGGCCGATGCGGCGTGGGATCCAGCTATGCATGTGCTCATGCGCGATGGTGCGGCGGATGCGGCTCTCCGGCGTATCGGTCGTTCCGTACAGAGCGAACGCATCGGTGCGGCCGGTGCCGCCGCTCGATCCCGTGCCGTCGATCGCGAACAGCGTGACGAGGAAGGGGCCCTTCACGTCGTTGCCCCAGAAGGCGCGCTGCACCGCGACGGTGCGGCCGAGCACGTCGGCCAGATGATCGCCCGTGAACGGCCATTTGCCGCGCACCGCGAAGCGCAGCGTGCCGCCGGGGATCGGCCGGCTGTAGACCGCGACGTCGGCGCCGCCAAGGATGGTGCTTTCGCCGATATCGGCGACCGTCATGGCCCGGCCCATCGCGCCATGTTCGAGATCGGACGCGACCTGCCAGCCCCTGGGCAACGGCCCCCAATGGAAGGTCGCCGGCCACAGATCGCCGTCATGCGGCATGACGAAGATGTGCTCGCCCAGTCCCGCGAACCAGCCGGGCTGCAGAACAGCGCCGTGATAGGGATTGCCGTCGCTGCCCTTCGGGTCGCCCGGATAGGCGCTGTTCACGGCATAGCGCAGCGTCACCTGCGCGCCCGGCGCGAAGGCGAGGACGCGATGGGCCGGGTCGGGCGCGCGCAGCGTGGCGCCGCTGACCGCGAAGCCGGAAAGGAAGCGCCAGCGCTTGTCCTCGCCCATGCTGCGGTCGGGCAGATCGAAGGTCAGGCTGCCACGCCCGTCGCCGCGAAAATGCAGCTCGACGGCGAGCGACGTCACCCTGCCCGCTTCGACGACCGGGGTCAGCTTGTAATCGAAGGCCAGCGGCGCGGGCGCCGCGCCGTTCGCGGCCACCCAGCACACCGCCAGCGTGGCGGCGACCCAGCCCGGAACGCGCATCGGCGCCTCAGCCCTGGACGAAGATCTCGGCGCGGCGGTTGCCGGCTTCGCCTTCCGGCATCGATTCGTAATAGACTGGCTGGCTGTCGCCGACCGCCTCGACCAGGACGCGGCTGGCCGGCACGCCTTCGCGGATGATCTCGGCCGCAACCGCGTTCGCGCGCTGCTGCGACTTCTCGAAGATCGCCACCAGATGCTTCTCGACCGGCATGTTGGGGGTGCGGCTGGAGGAATGGCCGACCACCTTGATGAAGCCGGTGGCGCCGCGCTGCTGGAACGCCGACACGGCCGCCCGCACCTGCTCGCGGCCGGCCGCCGTCAGCTTGGTGCTGTCGCCCGGGAACATCACCACCGCCGTCGGCGGCAGGCCGGCGGCGTTGGCGTAGACGCTGGGCGTCGACGGCGCGTTGTTCAGGGCATCGAGATTGGCCACCACCGAGCCGCCCATGGTCTCCGGACCGCCGATGGCCGTCGCGCGGCCCCTGCCGTGACGTAGCGGCACGGCGGCCGCGACCGCGTCGCCGCCAGCCGGAGCAAACGGCGTGGTCGCGACGCCGGCATTGGCGGCGGTCTGCTGGTAGCGGGCGATGATCGGCGACGCCACGAATTGCGAGACGGATCTGTCCAGCGCCGGCGCGGTGGACGGCTTGAAGCCGAGCTGCGCGTCCGACATCGCGGTCGGCTGGGCGCCGGGGATGCCGGAAGCGGAGGCCACGGCCGGTACCGCCGGCTGGGCGCCGGGCGGCGGCGCGATGGGAGCGGACGCCACCGGCGTGGCGGGCGCCGGCGAAGGCGCCGCGGCAGGCGACGGCGCGGGAGCCGGGGCGCTATCGGACGGGGCTGGCGCCGGTGCGGCGGCATCCGATGCCGGCGCCGGAGCGGGGGCCGCGGCCGGCGCGGGCTGCGGCGGCGTCGCGTCGGCGACGGTCGTCGTATCGGTGGCGGGTCCGGGCGGCGCGGCCGCGGCCTCGGTGCCGCCGCG
Source organism: Rhizomicrobium sp. (assembly GCA_037200045.1). Taxonomy (NCBI): domain Bacteria; kingdom Pseudomonadati; phylum Pseudomonadota; class Alphaproteobacteria; order Micropepsales; family Micropepsaceae; genus Rhizomicrobium; species Rhizomicrobium sp. The sequence continues at coordinate 96,778 of JBBCHM010000003.1, read as the reverse complement.
CAGCGCGTCGGCGCTGTAATTGGCGCGGGCGCGGTCGGCGGCGAGCGAGTCGGCAACTTCCTTCTGTTCGTCGGGAGTCGTGGTGCCGCTCGGCTTGTCGGGCACGCTGGCCAGATCGGGCGTCGTCGGCGTCGCGGCATCGGAGGTTGCGGCAGGAGGCGGCGCGGCGTCGGGCGGGTAGCCGTTCTGATCGGCGGCCGGAGCGCTCGCCGGCGTGTCGTCGCCCACCACGTCGTTGTAGGCCGAGTCAAGCGTCGAGCAGGCGCTCGTACCCAGGGCGAACACACACACAGCCGCGAATCGCAATGCCGCTCTGGTCATGCCGTTCAACCTCAACCCAATCGGAATCCGTTAAGCCTTCGGTATACAGGCGCAAGCGGGGCCTTCCAAGCGGAACCGCTCCACAAATCCATGAAATCTTGTGGCAAATTGGCTCTTGCGGCGGATTCCGCTGTCTTGCTTGTGCGCGATGCCACGGGCTATCACACCGACGCACGCGAGCCGGTGACGACCATGCAGAAGAAGCTCGATGATTCGGGGAAGGCCGACGATGCCGCAACGGCATCCGCCAATCGCTATTCCGTCGGCGATCCCGGGGAGTTCGCCCGCAACATGGTGCGCGTCGGGCAGCAATCCCAGAAGCTGCTGGGCGATTTCCTCAAGCGGCAGGTCGACGGCGCGCGCGAGCCGATGGACCCGCTCAATCTTACCGAGCCGTTCCTGCTTCTGGTCAAGGCGATGGCCGCCCATCCCGCCAGCATCGTCGAGGCGCAATTCCAGCTCTGGCGCGACTTCCTGGGCCTGTGGGAGACCACCGCGCGCAAGATGCTGGGCGGCGAGACCGAGCCGGTGGTGTCGCCCAAGCCCGGCGACAAGCGCTTCAAGGACAAGGACTGGCAGGAAAATCAGATCTTCGACTTTATAAAGCAGTCCTACCTGCTGACCGCGAACTGGATGCAGGACACCGTCGCCAAGGTCGAAGGCATCGACGACGATACGAGGAAGCGCGTCGGCTTCTATACCAAGCAGTTCGCCGACGCGATCGCGCCGACCAATTTCATCTTGACCAATCCCGAAGTGCTGCGCGCCACGCTGCAATCCAACGGCGAGAATCTGGTCAAGGGCCTCGACAACCTGCTGGAGGACATCGACCGCGGCAAGGGCCAGCTCTCCATCCGCCAGTCGGCCGACGCCTTCGAGATCGGCCGCAATATCGCGACCACGCCGGGCAAGGTGATCTTCCGCAACGAGCTGCTCGAACTCCTGCAATACGATCCGACCACGGCGGAGGTCTATGAGCGGCCGCTGGTGATCTTCCCGCCCTGGATCAACAAGTTCTACATCCTCGATCTGCGCCCCGAGAACTCGTTCATCAAATGGCTGGTGGGCCAGGGCTACACGGTGTTCGTCGCCTCCTGGGTCAATCCCGACCGCCGTCTCGCGCAGGAGACCTTCGAGGACTACATGCGCAAGGGCATCTTCGCCGCCCTCGACGCGGTCGAGCAGGCGACCGGCGTGCGCGATCCCAACGTGGTCGGCTATTGCATCGGCGGGACGCTGCTGACGGCCACGCTCGGCTACATGGCGGCGACGAAGGACACCCGCGTCCATTCCGCGACCTTCTGGGCGGCGCAGGCCGATTTCAGCGAGGCGGGCGATCTCACCATCTTCGTCGACGAGGCCCAGCTCGAGGCCTTGCGCGAGCAGATGGAGAACGCCGGCGGCGTGCTGGAAGGCTCCAAGATGGCGACCACCTTCAACATGCTGCGCGCCAACGATTTGATCTGGTCCTTCGTGATCAACAACTACATGCTCGGCCGCCAGCCGATGCCGTTCGACCTGCTCTACTGGAATTCCGACACCACGCGGATGCCGGAGAAGACGCATCTGTTCTACCTGCGCGAGTGCTACAAGGAGAACAACCTCGCCAAGGGCAAGATGGTGCTCGGCGGCAAGACGATCGATCTTTCCAAGGTGAAGGTGCCGGTCTATCTGCAATCGGCCCGCGAGGACCACATCGCGCCCTTCCGCTCGATCTTCAAGACGACCAAGCTGTTCAAGGGCCCGATCCGCTTCATCCTGGCCGGCAGCGGGCATATCGCGGGCGTGATCAACGCGCCGGCCGCCAAGAAGTACCAGTACTGGACCAACGACAAGATCCCCGCCACGGTCGAGAAATGGCAGGAAGGCGCCAAGGAGCATGCCGGCTCCTGGTGGCCGGACTGGGACAAATGGCTGGCGAAGCTGTCGGGCAACAAAGTCCCCGCCCGCAAACCCGGCGACGGCAAGCTGCCGACGCTCGGCGACGCGCCGGGCGAGTATGTGAAGGTCAAGGCGCAGTAGGTGCCGCCGCCATTTGAAATATTGGGCGACATCGCGCAGATCGAAACGATTGCGACGGCATCCGGCATCCGAGAATTGTCGCGGTTGAAGAGAATTTACGGCCGAGGACGATGGCGAAAACGCAAAGGCGTTGCACGCATCCGCCTTTCCCAATGGCACGCCGCTTCTGGCTGAGATTCACTGGTATGAAGCCGCCGGGATCGGCCGCAAGGAATTCAAGATCAAGGAAATTCTCTGAACCGACGGGCCCGATGTCAAAGCAACTCGTGATCTGCGTGAACAACCAAGGCTATCCGGCCGCGCTGGAGAAGCGGAAGATCTATGTTTCGCTGCGCGATCCGTCGGCGGAGAAGAACGGCCTGGTGAGGATTGTCGACGAGTCCGGCGACGACTTTCTCTATCCGGCATCCTTCTTCCGTCCGATCGCGCTGCCCGACAAGGTGAAGAAGGCTGTCCTGGCGGCTTAAATCGTCCGCACGCGTCTCATTTCCCGCGCTACCGCGTCGCCGCGCGCTTCAAGGCCGTGCGCCGCGCCTTCGAAATCGGCCGCCTTCAGGTTCTGCGAGAGCTTGAACTTGCCCTCCAGCGTCTCGAAGCGCAGCGAGAAACCGGTGATGGCCTTCAGCAGCATCGCCATCCGTTCCGCCGGCACTTTATCGATCGTCCAGGGCTTCTTCGGCGCCAGATGCGCCTCCTCGGCGGCCGAGAGATCAACCAGCAGCGCGGTCAGCGCCGTTTCGTCGAGGCGCTCGGCGATCCCCTCGCCTTCCACCGCGCTGTAGTTCCAGGTCGGCACCGTCGTTTTGGTCTCGTACCAGTCGGGCGAGATATAGGCGTGGGCGCCCAGGAAGGAGAGCCTCAGCCGCGCGCCGTCGGCTGCCTGCGCCACCGGATTGTTCGCGGCGAGATGAAAGCGCACGCCCTCCGCATCCAAGATCACCGGCGCATAGGCGAATTGCACAGCACCATCATGCGCCAGCGCAATGGTCGCGAAGGGGTGCGCGCGAATGAAGGCGTCGAGCACGGTCCGGTCGTCGACGGCGAAGGCGGCCGGGCGGTACATCAATCGGCTCCCATCAGGTAGCGGTCGAGCGTGGACACGCGGGAGAGATCGCGTTTTTCACGGAACGTCGCGATGGTCGCGTGGCTCTGCCAGCAGATCTGGAGCGTGCGGCGTGGCGCGCCGCTGACGTTGCGGAGTCCCGAATGCACCAGCCGGCCATGAAAGAGCAGCATGTCGCCCGGATCGCCCTCGACCACGATCTCGCACGGATGGTTCATGAATTGGGCATAGTCGTTCATCTCGCCGGGTTCGAATTGGGTGCCCGGAACGAGCCTGGTCGCGCCATTCGCCGCGCCATAGGGATCGAGAAAGCCCAGCCCCACCACCATACCCGGTCCGTTGCCGTCATCGGGCCAGTCGCGGTGCAGGACCTGATAGCCGCCGCCGGGGCTGGGGTCGCGGCCTTGCACCTCCTTGAGGAAGAAGCGGCGCCGCAGGATGTGGAACACGCAGGCCAGCAGCGGCGGCGACAGGCAGATCCGGCGCACCGCGTCGTCATTGTCGAGCATCGCGTGGCGCGTGCCGGCCTCGCGCGGGGCCGGCCATTTGTCCGCCGCGAGAAACAGGACCTCGAACCGGGCGCGCAGATCGTCCAGCAGACCGGCCGGGATGGCGCCGCGCAGCACGACATAGCCGTCCTCGTCGAGGGCGCGGGTAGCAGCCGGCGACAGCGTTGCCGCGGTCACGCCGGCCTGCTCGAGAGCCTCCTCGATCGAGCCGATCGCCATGCTCAGACGAGGCCGGTCGTCTCGGGCAGGCCGAGCATGAGGTTGAGGTTCTGCACCGCGGCGCCCGAAGCGCCCTTGCCCAGATTGTCGAGCACGGCGCTAAGCCGCGCCTGCCCGGTCTTCTCGTTCGAAAAGACATAGAGCTTGAGTCGGTTGGTGTTCCTGAGCGCCTCGGCATCAAGCGTCTTGACGGCGGCGGCCTCGGCGGGGCTTGCGACCTCGACGAGCGGCCGGCCCTTATAGGCGTCGGCCAGCGCGGCGTGCAGGTCGGCGGCTTTCGGCGCGCCGTCGAGCGACCAGAGCTGCAGCGGCACTTCGACGATCATGCCGCGGTAGAAACGGCCGACATAGGGCGAGAAGACCGGCGCGTGGCGGAGCCCGCCGCGCTCGGCCATTTCCGGAACATGCTTGTGCGCGAGCTGCAGCGCATAGGCGCGCGCGACCGTCTCGACATAGGCGGGCGAATCCCGCTTCTCGAATTCCGCGATCATCGCCTTGCCGCCGCCGGAATAGCCGGAGATGCCATGGGCGCTGAGCGGCGCGTCGGCCGCTATCAGCCCCGCCCTGACCAGCGGCCGCACCAAGGCGAGGAAGCCGGTGGACCAGCAGCCCGGATTGGTCAGCCGAGCGGCCTTGGCGATCGCCTCGTAATTGCCGGGCTCGAATTCGGCGAAGCCGAATACCCAGCCGGGCGCGACGCGATGGGCGGTCGAGGCGTCGATCACGCGCACAGCGGGGTTCTCGATCAGCGCCACCGCCTCGCGCGCCGCCTCGTCCGGCAGGCACAGGATGACGACATCGGCGTCGTTCAGGGCGGCGGCCCGGGCGCGCGGGTCTTTCCGCTCGGCATCGCCCAACTGGACCACGGCCAAGTCGCGCCGCCCCGCCAGCCGCTCGCGGATTTCCAGCCCCGTGGTGCCCGCGGCGCCGTCGACGAAAACTTTCTTGCTCATGGCCGTAACTTTCCCACCGGATTAAGCGCGCCTTTCCTTGACAGGAACCCAGCCCACTCCTTACCTCAACCGGGCCGGCGTTGCCTGCGGGATTTATACCGTATGGCGGGGGAGTGTGGGTGCCGGCTCCATTGCGTGCCGCGCATGGCTCGCCCTGGAGGTTCGACTCCTTCGCCCCCACCTTCTGGCGGCTTCCGCCGCGCTCCACGGAGACGAAAAATGGAACCCATCAACTGGTTCATGAATGTCGTCACACAGCATTATTTCGACTTCAACGGACGCGCCCGCCGGGCGGAGTTCTGGTGGTACGTCCTGGTCTACGTCATCGCCGAGGTGATCCTGGGCGTCCTTCAGAGTATCCTCGGTGTCGGCCAGGCGCTGACGAGCCTGTTCGGTCTCGCGCTGTTTCTCCCCAGCCTCGGCGTCAGCGTCCGGCGGCTTCACGATATCGGCCGCAGCGGCTGGTGGTTCCTGATCAGCGTCATCCCGGTCGTCGGCTGGATCCTGATCATCTATTGGTACGCGCAGCCCGGCACGGTCGGCGCCAACGAATTCGGCGCCGATCCCAAGGCGGGCGTCACGCCGGTCTAAGCTATCGATCGGGCTCCTCCCGGCCGCGCAGTTGGCCGGGAGGACACCGCGCGATTATCGCGCGGACGGCTCGTCATCCTTTTGCGAATACCCAGTTTGGGCGGCGCTTCATGGTGCGACCCGTCGTTAAGCGAATACCAGCATTCCAAGCCACATGGGCTTCAGTTCATTTATCGCCACGGAGGGCGCCCGAAACGGCGCTGCGCGCGCGTGCCGAACATTACCGCTCGACGCTCGACAACCTGATGGGGGGCTGCCAGCTGATCGGCTTCGATTGGCGCTATCTCCATCTCAACCGAATGGCGGCCCATCACAGCCGCCGGCCCAACGCCGAACGCTTCAGCCTGCCGGTCGCGGCCGGATTGGAAGAAGAAGACGCCTGATGCCGCCGGCGGCAAAGCAATAAAATGAATTCCGTGCCATTCAACGCTCCACCGTCATCCGACCGTTGAATTTTTCGCGTATTTCAGGTCACATAGATGAAGTCGGAGGAAACGCCCTGGATATTTCCGTTCCAGAGGCGATCATGGCTCGAATTATTGAGAATACCGATCGACGATTGCGGTTGCAGGTGGGTGGCCGCGGTTTGAGTACCTGCATTTGCACGCTTGACCGCGAGAGCAATGTTGCCGAGCTCGCGCATCTCGCGCTCCGTATTCGGTATAGGCGCGAGCGGATCGTGTTTTCCAATATTCGAACTGCTCTGGTGAAGCGCCGGGGGCGGGCGAAGACCTATCGCACGCTGCTTGAAGTCAGCGGCGGACGACAAATCTCGCTCGGTGAATATACCAAGGAAGAGGCATTGGAAGCCGCGCAAGCAATCCGTGATTTCCTCAGGGATTCACACCAGTTGCGGGCAGTCTTTCCCGAAAGCGCGGTGTCGCCGGAAACCCGCGGCGTTGACGACAAAACGGCCTGTTCTGATCTGGGCATGGGACAGTCGCGGGAGTGACACGCATGCGGGCAGGAATTGTGGGCGCCGCGGCGCTGGCCTTGATCCTGACGTCCGGCGCGGCCTTGGCCAGAGACATTCCGGCCGGCGGCTTCACCACCGGCGACATCATCGCCTGGCTGCACAGCAAGGGTTATCCGGCGGAGCTGACGACAGGCTCCGGCGGTTTGCCGCATGTCCGGAGTAATTTGGGTGACGTGACCTTCGGGGTCTACCTGTTCGACTGCAAGGCAGATCGCTGCGGCTCGATACAATTCTCCGCCGGATTCGCCACGCACGGAAAATTCGACATATCCCGGATCAACGAATGGAACCGCGACCATCGCTGGGCGCGCGGCTATTTCGACAGCGTGAACGATCCCTGGATCGAATACGACATCGACCTGACGCCGGGCGGCACCTATGAGCTGCTAGACGACGAATTCGTGACCTGGAACACCATGGTCGACCGGTTCACCAAACTTTACGGGCTGCCATAACGCCGGCGAGACGGAAGGGACGGCGGTCTCACCGAGCGGGAAACTGCGCTCCGCAATATGAAAACAGCGGCCTACATTTCTGTAAGCCACTGTTCTTAAGGAACGAGACGAAGCGTATGGCTCAGCGCTTGCTGAACTGGAACGAACGACGCGCCTTGGGGCGGCCGTATTTCTTGCGCTCCACGGCGCGCGGATCGCGCGTCAGGAAGCCGCCGGGCTTCAGCGCCGCGCGCAGCGTCGGCTCGTAGCGAACCAGCGCGCGCGAGATGCCATGGCGCACCGCGCCGGCCTGCCCCGACAATCCGCCGCCGACGACCGTCACGATCACGTCGAACTGACCATCCCTGTTCGTCGCAATGAGCGGCTGGCGCAGGATCATGCGCAGCACCGGGCGCGCGAAATAGACCTTCTCGTCGCGGCCGTTGACCGTGATCGCGCCGCGGCCGGGCTTGATCCACACCCGCGCCACCGCGTTCTTGCGGCGGCCGGTGGCATAAGCACGGCCCTTGGAGTCGCGGTTGGACTTGGGCTGCTCGCCGGGTTCCGCCTTCTCCGGCACCTTGGCCTTGATCAGCGTCGACTTGAGTTCGCCGAAGCTCTTTACGTCTTCCGCCATGAGCCTAGCTCGCCTTCTTGAAGTTGGTGTTCTTGGGATTCAGCTTCGCCACGTCGAACGGCTCGGGCTGCTGCGCCGCGTGCGGATGCTCCGCCCCCGCATAGACGCGCAGATTGGAGAGCTGGCGCCGGCCGAGCGGGCCGCGCGGCAGCATGCGCTCCACCGCCTTGTGCAGCACGCGCTCGGGGAACTTGCCGCGCATGATCTGGCCCGCGGTGCGCTCCTTGATGCCGCCGATGTAACCGGTGTGGTGGTAGTAGGTCTTGTCCTTCATCTTGTTGCCGGTCAGCACGATCTTGGCGGCGTTGATCACCACGATATTGTCGCCGCAGTCCATGTGGGGCGTGAAGGTCGTCTTGTGCTTGCCGCGCAGGCGCAGCGCGAGGATCGAGGCGAGCCGGCCGACGACGAGCCCTTCGGCATCGACGAGGATCCACTTCTTCTCGATCTCGGACGCCTTGGCCGAGTAGGTTTTCATCGCGATACCTTGTGAGGAATTTCGGTTCAGGGCGCCGCTATTACGCGGCGCGGCCGCGCAGGTCAAGACAAAGCGCCGGGATTCCTGCGCTTTTTTGATGCGGTATCTCAATACCGTAGCGCAAAGCGCGGGCCGGCTCAGGTCCGGGCGAAATCCGCGATGGCGATCGCGGCTTCCCGGCTGATGTCGGGACAGGTAATGGCGAAAATCTCCGTGCCGTGCACGGTGCCGAGCGCCACATGGGCGCGCGCCGGCACCCCGGCCCTCAAGAGCAGGCGGTAGAACGCGATGCCCTCGTCGCGCAAGGGATCGCATTCGTTGACGCTGATCACCGTCGGCGGCAGGCCCTTCACGTCGTCTTCCGTCGCGAAGGCCGGCCAGGCCAAGGGATCGCGCGCCTCATACGCCGCGATGCCATAGCCTATCGCGCCGCGGTTGTTGTGCAGATCGAGCAGGATGCCGTTGTTTTCGATCGACGAGGGATATTGCGCCTGCGGCCACATCCCGGCGATGTAGGGGCAGAGCGCGTAAAGCCCCTTGACGAGGCCGGCGTCGCCTTCCTTCGTCAGCTTCAGGCCGGTGGCGAGCGTCAGGTTGCCGCCGCCGCTCTCGCCCGCGATGACGATCCTTTGGGGATCGATCTTCAAGAGATCCGCATGGGCATGCACCCAGCGCAGCCCGGCGGCACAATCGTTGAGACCGGCGGGAAAGGGTTCCACTTCCGGCGCCGAGGACGCGCGGAGGCAATTGCGGAAATCGACCATCGCGACGGCGACGCCCCGCGCCGCGATGATGCGGCCCCAGGCGCGATACATCCCGTCGAAGCACGACATCGTCGCCATGCCGCCGCCATGGATGTAGTAGACGCAGGGTAGCCGCTCGGCATTGTCGGGCCGGATGAACTGGATCTTGATCGTGTTGCCGTCCGGTTCGGAGCGGAAGGTCTCGGTGCGGACGCTGAGCCCGGCCGAGGGCGCGATCTGCTCGTTGTCCACCAATTCCATCATGGCGGTGAGCTGCGCGGCGGCCGCCTTGGCCGCTTCGGTGTTCTCCTCCGCCAGCATCTGTTCGCGGCTCGCGACGTCGCCGACCGCCGAAATCGGCGGCATGGCGCCCAGGATGGCCTTGATGCGGGGATCGATGCGCGGATCTTCGGCGAGCTTGGAGGCCATGGCGGACGTTCCCCAAAGAGACGCTGCATTTTAGGGACTGTCGGGCGCAAATGAAAAGGCCCGGCTGTGGGGGACAGCCGGGCCTTCTCGCACGACAGGTAGGGGGGGCTTACCAGTCGCGTTTGACGTTGAAGTAGTCGTAGGAGCTTTCGCGGATCTTGCCGAAATCGCCGTCGTTTTTGGTCAGGTCCTCGAGCCGGTAGGTCGGTGCCTTCGAGATGACGTCCTGCGCCACCGGCACGACATAGCCGCCCATGTCCTTGGAGTAGCCGAGCATCGACCACGGAACCGGGAAGAACTTCTCGCCGAGGCCGAGGACGCCGCCCTGGCCCAGCGCCGCGAACATGATGCGGTCGGATTGCTTGTCGAGCACGATGTCCTCGACATGGCCGATCTTGTCGCCGGATTGATCGTATACGTTGGTGCCTTTGACCTTCGAGGCCAGAATCGCTGAGGTGTGACCGCTTGCCGTTGTCATGTAGTATCTCCCTTGGGACGCGGTATCTGAACGCCTTCTTCCTGCCTTCGTTCCGGTTTTCATTCGGTTCCCATTTGGAGTTTTCATGAAATCGCGCCTTGCCGCTCTCGCCTTCGCGTTCGCCATCGGCGGTGTGGCCATCGCCGCGCCGGTTGCGCCGCCGCCGCTCAAGGGATTCGTCAGCGACAAGTCGAAGGACTATTTCGGCTACTTCCTGCCGGCGTCGCCGATCGCGGCCGGCAAGTGGTCGCTGCGCAACCTGTTCGTCGCGCCGCCGGGCGACCTGAAGACCTTCGAAGCCGGCAAATCCGACAAGGCGTTTGGCGGCGTGATGATCGAGTTCGAGGACCTGACCAGCCCGGTGAAGACCGGCGAGGACAGCATTCCGTACCATACCGGTCAGATCCGCGTGCTGCCCATTGCGTATGCCCTCGGCAATGGCCATCTGCGCTTCACCGGCACCGACAAGACGCTCGGCACCGTCACGTTCGAGGGAACGTTCGGCGCCGACTTCTTCAAGAAGCCGACGCCGGACGTGCCGCATCCGGACGACCATCCCGTGCTAAAAGGCAAGCTGACGATCGGCGCCAAGAGCTTCGACGCGGCCTTCAACTGGTTCGGCGGCGACTGAGGAGACTGCAATGAACGCACCCGCAAACCTTCCCCTGGTGCTCGCGGCGCAGGACGGCGCCGTGCTGCGCCTCACGCTCAACCGCGGCGCCGCGCGCAATGCGCTGAGCCAGGGGCTGATGACGGCGCTGCAGGACGCGCTCGATGCGGCGGCGGCCGACACATCCGTCCGCGTCGTCGTCATCGCGGCGGACGGCCCCGCCTTTTCGGCTGGCCACGACCTCAAGGAAATGACCGCGCGCCGCGCCGACGCCGACAAGGGCAAGGCCTATTTCGCCGCGCTGTTCGCCCAGTGCTCGCGGCTGATGCAGTCCATCGTGCGCCATCCCAAGCCGGTGATCGCGCAGGTCCAGGGCATCGCCACCGCCGCCGGCTGCCAGCTCGTCGCGAGCTGCGACCTCGCGGTGGCGTCCGCCACGGCGCAGTTCGCAACGCCGGGCGTCAATATCGGCCTGTTCTGTTCGACGCCGATGGTCGCCTTGTCGCGCAACGTCGCGCGCAAGCAGGCGATGGAGATGCTGCTGACCGGCGAGACGATCGACGCCGAGGAAGCCCGCCGCATCGGCCTGATCAACCGCATCGTCGCGCCCGAGGCGCTGGCGGAAGAGACGGCCAAGCTCGCCGCCCTGATCGCGACCAAGCCGCACGGCACGCTGAAGATCGGCAAGGAGGCGTTCTACCGCCAGGTCGAGATGGGGCTGAGCGAGGCTTACGATTACGCCAGCCAGGTCATGACGCTGAACATGCTCGGCGCCGAGGCGGAAGAAGGCATCGGCGCCTTCGTGGAAAAACGCGATCCGAAATGGCCGGAGTAGCTGGACTTTATATCTGAACCGATATAATCATGAAGCTAGCCATTTTTCTGGGAGATGCCCGCAATACAATCGGCGCGTTCCCCGAATTGGCGCGCCGCGAGGCCGGCTTTCAGCTTGATCGCGTGCAAAACGGGAAGGACCCAGATGATTGGAAACCGCTCGGGATTGTCGGTCCCGGAGTCAGGGAGATTCGAATTCGCGAGCCGGGCGGTGCGTTCCGCGTCGTCTACTACGCGCACTTCGAGGAAGCGGTATATGTCCTTCACGCCTTCCGGAAGAAGACACAAAAGACCGCCAAACGCGACCTGGAACTTGCCGCAAGCCGCTACGCGCAACTGATGGTGCATCGATGAAAATGGAACAATTCGCCAGCGTGTGGGATGCGATCGAGCCGACGCCCGCCGAAGCCGAAGCCATGAAAGCGCGGTCGGCCTTGATGATGGCGGTGCAAGAGACCGTGAAGAAGTGGGATATCAGCCAGGCTCAGGCAGCCAAGAAATTGAAGATCACCCAGCCGCGCCTCAATGATTTGCTGCGCGGCAAGATCAACAAGTTTAGCCTCGATGCCCTGGTCGAACTGGCGTGGCATGCCGGATTGTCCGTTCGCGTCAAAGTCGCCCGTCAGGTTGTCTGAGCCCATGCCCAGCTATCCCGACGACCTCATCAGATCGATCCTGCGTTCGACCAAGACCATCGCCATGGTCGGGGCGTCCGGCAACGACATGCGGCCGTCCTATTTCGCGATGATGTATCTGCTCGCCAAGGGCTACACGATCCATCCGATCAATCCCTCGATGGTCGGCAAGAAGATCCTCGGCCAGACCGTCTACGGTTCGCTCAAGGACGTGCCGGCCCCGGTCGACATGGTCGACATTTTCCGCGCCTCCGACGCGGCGCCGGACATCGTGCGCGAGGCGCTGGCGGAGAAGGACCGGCTCGGCATCAAGACGATCTGGATGCAGCTCGGCGTCGTCAGCGAGGAAGCAGAGAAGCTGGCGCGGGACGCCGGTCTGACCGTGATCATGGACCGCTGCCCCAAGATCGAGCATGGCCGATTCTCGGGCGAGATCGGCTGGATGGGCGTCAACCGCAAGGTGATCGACAACCGCAAGCCCCTGATGTTCGGCAAGGGCGGCAACCTCAAGCGGGTTTGAGCATGAAGGCTCGCCTCTTCGCCGTCGCGCTTTTGTTCGTGCCCGCCGCCCGGGCGCAGTCCGACGCGCCGGCGCTCGCGCTGGCCGAACGCTACATGGCCGCGACCGGCGGGTCCTATGAGCTGATCGAGGAACAGAGCTATGTCGCGGCGAGGATCATGGGCGACACGCCAACCTCGCATGCGCGCCAGATCGCACTGCAGCAGGCGGCGATCCGCAAGAGCGCCGAGAAGATCTACTGCCACGAAACGCGCAAATGCAGCGGCGACAGCGGCTATGATCAGCTCGCCGGTCCGTCGATCCGCGAATAGCCGGGTTTGAAATCCGCCTGCCGCGTACCTACCTCCGTTTCGTCCAACGGGAGTGGTCGCGATGAAAAAGACTCTTGCGGTGCTTTTCGCGGTCGTGGCGCTTGGTCTTGCGACAGCGCCCGCGGCACAGGCGAAGGGCTGCATCAAGGGCGCCATCCTCGGCGGCATCGCGGGGCATTATCTGCACCATCATGCCGTGCTCGGCGCCATGGCCGGCTGCGCCATCGGCCATCACATCGCCGCCCAGCACGATCGCGATGCCAGGGCGGCGCATCGCGGGCATAACTGACTGTTGAATTGCCGTCGCGAATACATAGTCTGCCCCGCATGCTGAGAATCTGGGGCCGCCGCAATTCGATCAATGTGCAGAAGGTCCTATGGACCGTCGGCGAACTCGGCCTGGCGCATGAGCACGTCCCGGCGGGCGGGTCTTTCGGCTTGCTCGATACCGAGGAATTCGGCGCGCTCAATCCGAACCGGCGCGTGCCCGTGATCGACGACGGCGGCACGGTGATCTGGGAGAGCCACGCCATCGTCCGCTATCTCGCCGCGAAATACGGCGCCGGCGCGCTCTGGCCGGACGATCCCGCCATCCGCGCCCATGCCGACCAGTGGACGGACTGGACGCTCGCCGACCTCCAACCCGCCTTCATGAACGGCGTGTTCTGGGGCTTCTACCGCACGCCGGAGGACCAGCGGAACTGGCCGGCGATTCGCAAGGCCATCGCGCGCTGCGCGATCCTGTTCCGGCTGCTCGACCGGCATCTGGAGACCGGCGCCTTCGTCGCCGGCGAAACCTTCACGTTCGGCGACATCCCCGCCGCCGCGCAGCTCTACCGCTATTTCGAGCTCGAAATCGACCGCCCTGCTTTGCCCCATGTCGAGGCGTGGTATGAGCGGCTGAAGGCTCGCCCCGCCTATCGCGAACATGTCATGATCCCGTTCGACGATCTGAAAGGCCGCCTCGCGTTCTGACGCGGCGTTTGATCTATACCCTACAGAATTGGTAGAGTTTCTACCGGTCCACGGAGGTTCCCCATGTCCGACTACGGTTTCAACACGCTGGCGGTGCATGCCGGCGCGCAGCCCGATCCCGCCACCGGCGCGCGGGCCACGCCGATCTACCAGACCACCGCCTATGTGTTCGAGGACGCCGATCACGCCGCGGCGCTGTTCAACCTCCAGGTCTTCGGCAACATCTATTCGCGCATCATGAACCCGACCAATGCGGTCCTGGAGGAGCGGGTCGCAGCACTCGAAGGCGGCCGCGCCGGCCTCGCCGTCGGCTCCGGCCACGCCGCCCAGCTCATCGCGCTGCACACGCTGATGAGCCCCGGCGATAACATCGTCGCGGCGCGCCAGCTCTATGGCGGCTCGATCAACCAGTTCTCGCAAGGCTTCGCCAAGTTCGACTGGCATGTGAAATGGGCCGACACGACCGATCCGGCGTCGTTCAAGGCGCAGATCGACGATCGCACCAGGGCCGTGTTCATCGAGAGCATCGCCAATCCGGGCGGCATCATCAGCGACATCGAGGCGATCGCCGGCATCGCCCATGCCGGCGGCGTGCCGCTGATCGTCGACAACACGCTGGCCTCGCCCTATCTGATCCGCCCCATCGAATGGGGCGCCGACATCGTGCTGCATTCGGCGACGAAATTCCTCGGCGGCCACGGCAATTCGATGGCCGGCATCATCGTCGACAGCGGCAAGTTCAACTGGGGCAGCGGCAAATATCCGACGCTCAGCGAGCCCTGCCCGTCCTATCACGGCATGAAGCTCTGGGAGACGTTCGGGGACATGGCTTACGCCATAGCCTGCCGGGTGCTTGGCCTGCGCGATCTGGGGCCCGCGCTGTCGCCGATGAACGCGTTCCTGGTCATCACCGGCACCGAGACCCTGCCGCTGCGCATGCAGAAGCATTGCGACAACGCGCTGGCGGTCGCCAGATGGCTGCAGCAGAACCCCAAGGTCGCATGGGTCAACTATGCCGGCCTGGAGGACAATCCCTCCTACGGCCTGCACCGCACCTATTGCCCCAAGGGCGCCGGCGCGGTGTTCACCTTTGGGCTGAAGGGCGGCTATGAGGCCGGCGTGAAGGTGGTGAACGGCGTCAAGCTGATCAGCCATCTCGCCAATGTCGGCGACACGCGCAGCCTGATCATCCACCCCGCCTCGACGACGCATCGGCAATTGAACGACGACGAACGCGCCAGGGCCGGCGCCGGCAACGAGGTGATGCGGCTCTCCATCGGCATCGAGAGCGTCGAGGACATCATCGCGGATCTGGATCAGGCGATGGCGGGATGAGACCGCGTTTTTCAGTTGTCATGGCCCGCGAATGCGGGCCATCCAGTTGAAATTCGCAACCTCGCCGCGTAGCGGGTCAAATAATCTTCCGTCGGTAGCGGATCAGGCGTCACCTAGATGGCCCACATTCGCGGGCCATGACACCTTTTGGTTGGGGCATTGGCTCATCTCAAACGCATGCCACACCGCCGTGCAGAGCAGCAGCGCCGCCACGAGCTGGTGCGCCGCCGCGAGGAATTCGGGCGCCTGCAGCAGCAGCGTCGCGATCCCCAGCGCGATCTGGAACAGCGTGAGGTGCAGCAGCGCATTGCCGCTCCGCCGTGCCCAGCCGGTCAGCCTGCCCCGCTCGCGCCACCACAGGACAAAGACGGATATCGCCACGACATACGCGCCCATGCGGTGATCGAATTGCGCCGTGCCGGGGTTCTCGAAGAAATTGATCCACCAGGGCCGCTGCACGAAAGCGTCCTCGGGCAGGAAGCGCCCATCCATCGACGGCCAGGTGTTGTAGAGCAGCCCGCCGTGCAACCCCGCCACCAGCGCGCCCAGCAGCATCTGCACATAGACCAGCGCGGCAACAGCGAAAGGCAAACGCGCTCGCGACGCACGCGGCGATTTTTCGCCGAGCCGCAGATATTCCAGCGCGATCCACACCATCGCCACCAGCAGGATCAGCGCCACGCCGAGATGGATCGCCAGGCGGTATTGCGACACGCTCACCCGCGTCTCCAGCCCGCTCTCCACCATCCACCAGCCGACGAAGCCCTGCAGGCCGCCGAGCACGAACAGCAGCAGCATGCGCGGCCACTCGGCGCGGCGGACCGCGCCCGTCCAGGCGAACCAGACGAACGGCACCAGGAAAATCACGCCGAGCAGCCGGCCCAGGAGCCGGTGCGCCCATTCCCACCAGAAGATGCCCTTGAAGGCGGCAAGGCTCATGCCGGCGTTCTCCTGGATGTATTGCGGGATGCGTTGATACTTGGCGAAGGCCTCGTGCCACTGCGCGTCGTTCAGCGGCGGCAGGGCGCCCAGGATCACGTCCCATTCGGTGATCGACAGGCCGGAGCCGGTGATCCGCGTCAGCCCGCCGACCGTCACCATGCCCAGGATGATCGCCGCCACGCCCAGCAGCCAGAATCCGACCGCCCGGCGGCTGCACCAGAAGTTCGGGGCCGATCCGCTCATGACGCCTGCATAAAGCCCCCGCCGCCCAAGGTCTTGCCGCCATCTTGTCGCGGCGGCCGGCGCATGCTCGAAACAGGGATCGGGAGGACTCCATGAAGATCGCGATTGCCGCAGCAACCCTCGCGCTGGCCGCCACGGCCGCGCTCGCCGCCGACACCATGCCGATGTCGATGCCCATGCCGATGAGCGGCATGGGCATGAAGATGATCGACCCGATGCCCAGCGTCTATATGGGCGAGGCCGACAAGCCCGGCGCGCCGATCTTCAAGGGCTTGGGCAGCCACCGTCACAAGATCTCGACGAGGAACGCGCGGACGCAGCTTCTGTTCGACCAGGGCGTCAATCTGATGTTCGGCTTCAACCATGCCGAGGCGATCCGTTCCTTCCGCGAAGGGGCGCGGCTCGATCCGCATTGCGCGATGTGCTGGTGGGGCGTCGCCATGGCGTTGGGCTCCAACATCAACCTGCCGATGCCCGACGACGCGATCAAGCCGGCCTGGCAGGCGATCTCCAACGCCATAGCGCTCGAGCGCTACGCCTCGCCGGAGGAACGCGATTGGATCAACGCGCTGGCCGAGCGCTATTCCGCCGATCCCAAGGCGGACCGCGCCCGCCTCGACGACGCCTTCGCGCGCGCCATGGGCGAGTTGTGGAAGAAATACCCGAACGACCTCGACGCCGGCACTTTCTATGCCGAGGCGATGATGGACACCCAGCCCTGGGATTATTGGGAACAGGACGGCGTGACGCCGAAGGGCCATGCCCTCGCCATCGTCGCGACGCTCGAAGGCATCATCAAGCGCTCGCCCTATCATCCGGGCGCGCTGCATCTTTATATCCATGCGGTGGAAGCGACGACGACGCCGGAGCGCGCGGAGGTCGCGGCCGACCGGCTCGAAAAGCTGATGCCCGGCGCCGGGCACATCGTGCACATGCCGTCGCACATCTATTACCGCATCGGCCGCTATGAGGACGCCGCGAAGGTCAACACGCTGGCGGCGCTGGTCGACGAGCAATACATCGCCGCCTGCCATGCCCAGGGCTATTATCCGGTCGGCTATTACGGCCACAACATCCACTTCCTGTGGACCTCGTCGGAGATGGAGGGCCGCTACCAGGCCTCCATCGATGCGGCGCGCCGGCTGGTGAACGCCGCCGGCAAGCCCGACGACGTGAAGCGCAATTACGGCGTGCAGCTTTTCATCTTCACGCCCGTCGCCACGCTGCTGCGCTTCGGCAAATGGGACGCCATACTCGCCGAACCCCTGCCGTCCGACGACCTCAAGCTCGATCTCGTCATCGCGCATTTGGCGCGCGGCTTCGCTTATGCCAACAAGGGCGACAAGGCGAACGCGGCGGCCGAGCGCCAGGCGCTGGCCGCGCTCATCGACGATCCGGGCCTCGCCGCGCTCAAGGGCATTCCGGCCCAGCAGATGGCGCAGATCGCGCTGGCCGATCTCGGCGGCGAGATCGCGCGCACCTCCGGCGATCTCGAAACCGCGGTCGCGTTCTTCACCAAGGCCCGCGACCTGGAGGAAGCCCTGCCCTACACCGAGCCGCCCTATTGGCATCAGCCGTCGAGCCATCTGCTTGGCGCCGCGCTGCTGCAGGCCGGCCGCGCCAAGGAGGCGGCGGAGGTCTATGAGCGGAGCCTCAAGACCTACCGCCTCGACGGCTGGGCGCTTTACGGCCTGGCGCAGGCGCAGGACGCGCTCGGCGACAAGACGGCCGCCGCCGCGACACGCAAGGAATTCGACAAGGTATGGAAGCTCGCGGACGTGACGCTGACGAGCTCGCGGTTCTGAGCCGGCGCCGTCCGGCGCTTGACCGCGCCGTCTCGAGGCCTGTTACATGAATCGGTTTTTTGGAAAGTTCGCCGCATGACCGTGCGCGTCAAGAAGCTGATCGGCACGATCCTGATTCTGATCTGGCTGCCGGTCTATGCCCTGCTCGCCTCCGGCTTCGCCGTGCTGGTGCTGCCGCGCGCCAGCGGCCTCGCCGCGTTTGTGTTCTATGCCGTCGCCGGCCTGTTCTGGGCCGTGCCGGTCGGCCTGATGTTCCCGTGGATGTTCCGCGAGCCGAAGGCCGGACACTCCTGAGGCGGCGAAAGCGAAACGCGGCGGGCCGTTACACCCGCCGCGCCGCGATGTCCGCGCAACAGCGCTACGCTTTTTCGAGAATGTGCACCGCACAGGCGCTGCCGGCGCCGACGACATGCGTCAGCCCGATGCGCGCACCCTCGACCTGGCGGCCCCCTGCCTCGCCGCGCAGATGCGTCGTCACCTCGTAGATATTCGCGATGCCCGTGGCGCCGAGCGGATGGCCCTTCGACAGAAGCCCGCCCGAGACGTTCACCGGGATGCGCCCGCCGAGTTGCGTCACGCCGGTGTCGATCAGGCGGCCCGCCTCGCCGTCCTTGCAGATGCCGAGATTCTCGTAATGCACGATCTCCGCCGTCGCGAAGCAGTCGTGCAATTCGATCAGGTCGACCGCGTCGGGTCCGAGGCCCGCCATCTCATACGCCGTCTTGGCGGCCAGCCGCGTGACCGCGTTGAAGTCCATCATCGCGATGTTGCGCGGCGTGTAGGGATCGGACGACAGCGCCGAGGCCCGCACCTTCACCGCGCGGCCCATCAGTCCAAGCTCGCGCGCCTTCTTCTCCGAGCACAGAACCGCCGCCGCCGAACCGTCGACGTTCACCGAGCACATCAGCTTGGTGTTGGGATAGGAGATCATCTCCGCGCCCATCACTTCTTCCAGCGGCGTCTCCTTCTGGTACATCGCCTTGGGATTGAGCGTCGAATGGTGGTGGTTCTTCACCGACACTTTGGCGAACTGCTCGAAGGTCGTGCCGTATTTGCGCGTGTGCTCCAGGCCGACATGGGCGAACACGCTGGGCATCGTGCCGGAGCCGAGCAGGCCTTCGGTCGGAATGCCCTTGCTCCCGCTCCCGCCGCCGAGCAGGCCCGAGCCCATCTGCTCGCTACCGACGCACAGCACGATGTCGTAGACGCCGGCCTTGATCGCCATCCAGCCCTCGCGGAACGCGGTCGCGCCGGTGGCGCAGGCGTTCGCGGTGTTCACCACCGGAATGCCGGTCTGGCCGATCTCGCGCAGGATGCGCTGGCCGACGCCGGCGCTGGCTTCGAACAGGTTGCCGCTATAGAGCGCCTGCATGTCCTGGATGGTCAGCCCGCAATCGTCGAGCGCCATCAGCGCCGCCTGGGCGCCGAGTTCGGGCACGGTCTTCTCGGGGAAGCGCCCGAACTTGATCATGTCGGTTCCGACGACATAGACGTCGTTGCTCATGGTGTGCGCTCCTCAGGTCCTGGGTTCGAAGAAATAGGCGAGATAGGAATTACCGTCCTTGTCCTTCTGCGGGACCGGCCGGATTACGATGTTCACCGGCATATCGAATGCGATCTTTGCCGGATCGGGCTCGACGCCGAGAAGATTGCCCTTCAGCGTGCCGCCGCCATCGACATCGACGATCGCGGAGATGAACGGCACCGGCACGCCGGGAAAATTCCGGTGCACGACGGTGAAGTTGTAGAGCCTGCCGGTGCTCGCGAGCTTGATGGGCTCGACGCCCTGCCGCGCGCCGCACTTGCCGCAGGTCTCGCGCGTGCCGACCGCGACCTCGCCGCATTTGCTGCACTTCGATCCGGCGAGATAGGGCTCGCCATCCTTCGGGACTTTGAGAAACGGCACCGCGCCCTTGGTGGTGGGCGCCGGTTTCACGCCGGCGGCTGACATGGATGACACTCCCTGAGTTTGCGAGGGAGCAAATCGCGGTTGCGGCCACAACGCAACGATTCCCCAGGGGAAACCTGCGCCAGCGGCGCAGGCGTCAACTGGGTCCGCCGCATTCGCGGCGGATGACATCGCGCTAGCTGAGTAGCGCGTCCGCCACGATTGCTTCCGCCTTGGCGAACAGCGCCGGATCGACCTTGGCGCCGCTCGCCGCCGCGTTCTCGTCGAGCTGCGACGGCCGGCTGGCGCCGACGATGGCGCTCGCGACGTTGGGCTCGCGCAGCACCCAGGCCAGCGCGAACTGGCCCAGCGTCAGGCCGGCCTCCTTCGCCAGCGGCTTCAGCTTCTGCACGGCTTGCAGTACGGGCTTGGACATCCAGCGGCCGATGAAGCCGCCCATCGCATCAGACGTTGCGCGGCTGCCGGCCGGCGGCGGCGCGTCGGGATCGTATTTTCCCGTTAGCACGCCCTGCGCCAGCGGCGACCACACGATCTGCGAAATGCCGTTCTTGGCGCTGAGCGGGATGACCTTCTCCTCGGGCTTGCGCCACAGCAGCGAATATTGCGGCTGGCTGGAGACGAAGCGCTCCACCTTCGGCAGGGCGAGTGCGTCTTCGATGTTCTTCGGCGACCATTCCGAGAAGCCGATATAGCGCGTCTTGCCGCTTTTCACCGCCTTGGTGAGGGCTTCCATCGTCTCGTCCAGCGGCGTGTCGGCGTCGTAGCGGTGGCACTGGTAGAGATCGACGAAATCGGTCTTGAGCCGCTTCAGCGAGGCGTCGAGCTGCTTCTCGATCTGCGTCCGCGACAGGCCCTTGTCGCTGTCGCTCATCGGGAAGAACACCTTGGTCGCCAGGACATAGGAGGCGCGCTTACGCTCTGCCAGCGCCTCGCCCAGGAAGGTCTCCGCGGCGCCGCGGCCATAGACGTTCGCGGTGTCGATGAAGTTGATGCCCAGCTCGAAGGCGCGGTTCAGGCAGGCGAGCGCGCTATCTTTCTCCACGCCGACGCCATAAGTCAGCCACGAACCCAGGGAAATCTCCGATACGGTAAGGTCGCTGGCGCCGAGCTTGCGGTACTTCATGGGGCTTCCTTTTGCGGTTCTCGCCTAAGGATCGGAAATCGGCCGCCCCCAAGTCAAAGGAATAACGACGGAGACCCCGGGATGGCCGCGCCTTTCGCCCTGTTCGGCTCCAGTCACATCGTCGCGTTGTGCCTGCCCTTCGTGTTGCCGCTGGCCGCCGCCTGGCTGGTGAAGCCGCTGGTCCACCCCGCCGCGGACCGCGCGGTCCGCTGGACGCTGGGCGCCGCGATGACGGTGAACTGGTTCGGCTGGATGGCGCTGCTGCATGGCAAGGGCTGGCTCGGCGTCGACAACGAATTCCCGCTCAATCTGTGCGACTGGGCGACGATGGCGACCGTCGTGACGCTGTTTTGGCCCAACCAGCGGACCTATGAGCTTGCCTATTTCTGGGCGCTGGCCGGCACGCTGCAAGGGATGCTGACGCCCGATGTCCAGCTCGACTTCCCCGACATCCAGTTCCTGCTGTTCTTCGTCTTCCATGGCGGGATCATCGCCAGCGTCCTCTATGTGACCTTCGGCCTGAAGATGCGGCCCTATCCGTCGTCCCTGCCGCGCGTGATCGCCTGGAGCTGCGTCTATGCCGGCACCGCCGGCCTGTTCGACTGGCTGAGCGGGGCCAATTACGGGATGCTGCGGACCAAGCCGCCCTATCCCACCATCCTCGACGCGATGCCGCCCTGGCCGTGGTATATCGGCGTGCTGATCCTGATGGGGCTGGCCTCGACCGTGGTGTACTACGCGCCGTTCTTCGCCGCAGACCGGCTCCGCGCCGGCAGGGCCCCGCAACCGGGCGCCGCGAAGGCTGTTTCCACGCCATGACCGTCATCGACAATCGCGACCGGAGCCGCTTCGAGCTCGTGGAGGACGGCGAGACCGCCTTCGCCAATTATCGCCGCAGCGGCCTGCACGTGGTCATTCCGCATGTCGAGGCGCCGCCGGCCCTGCGCGGCAAGGGCACGGCAGGCCGGCTGATGGAGGGGATCGTCGCGAAGGCGCGCGCCGAGGGGTTCAAGATCGTGCCCACCTGCTCTTACGCCTATGCTTGGTTTCGCCGCCACAGGGACGCGGCGGACGTGCTGGATTAGGGCGTCTTCGGCGCGAAACTCGCCCCGAACTTCAGGATGAGGCGCCGCAGCTCCGGCTCGCCCACCAGGGCAGCGGCCTCGCCGACGGAGTGCCACTTGGCGTCGCGCGCCGCCTTTTCCGACCAGCTCTTGCGCTGGCGCGTAACCCTTAGCGGATAGAGACTCACCCGGCAGGGCAAACCCGCGCCGTGCTTCATTTCCTTGACATAGTGGAAGACGCCCAGCGCCTCCTCGGCGATCTCGCCGCTGACGCCGGCTTCCTCCATCGCCTCGCGGGCGGCGTCGGCGGACGGGCTCGAGCCCTTTTCCGGCCAGCCCTTGGGCACGATCCAGCGATGGGTGCGGCGCGAGGTGATGAGCAGGATCTCGACGCCGGCCTCGGTGACGCGATAAGGCAACGCCGCCACCTGCGTGCCCGCCGTCGTTCTCGCCGCGACGCTGCGCGGTATGGCCGAAGCTGCTCTCATCTAGGATTATGTAGCCCACGATTCGTTACATGCAAGTGTACGCATTTTTGTCCGCATGCGAACGATTGCCGAGCGTAAACGTCCGACGATGGTTTACGGCCCGGCATACGCGCCGGACATCGCGATGGCCGTCGGTAAATCTCCTTATCGCGCCGCTGACAATTCGCAAGGCCGCGCAGCGCCTTACCCTGCACTCTTCGCATCGTCATCCAGCGAAGACATCGTCATGGGCCGCAACATTCTCGTCGTCAACGGACACCCCGATCCGGGGCCGGAACGCTTTTGCGCCGCGCTCTGCGAAGCCTATGAGGCCGGCGCCCGGACTCGCGGCTACGCCACGCGGCGCCTCGACGTCGGTGCGCTGCACCTTTCCGCGCTGTCCGCCGCGCGCGATGCCGACGCCGCCCCGCTCGACCGTCTGGAGCAGGCTTTCCGCCTGATGCGCGCCGCCGACCGGCTCGCCATCTTCTATCCGCTCCTGTCCGACGGCCCGCCGGAAGAACTGAGCCAGCTCTTCGACTATATCGCCCGGCTGCGCGCCCATCTCGAGCCCGCGGCGCTCGGCGGCACCAAATCCGCCCGTATCGTGGTGACGACCAGCATGCCCGCCTTCCTCTATCGCGGCCGCGCCGAGCCGGTGACGCGCCACAGACTGTGCGGCGTCGCCGCCGGCGAGCCGCTCTTCATCGGCAGCGTCGATACCATCTCCAGCACCCAGCGCACCCGCTGGCTCGAAGAGATGCGCGGGCTGGGCGAGAAGATGAACTGAGGCGGCGTCTTCAGCCTTGGAAATAGCGCACGCGCTCAAGATCGGCGATCAGCCCCCGGGCGGGGTGCACGCGGGACGGCACCGAGACCACCGGCCGAACATTTCAATCCTGGTTTACGACGTCATGGCGGACGCCCGGCAAGACGAGATGGGCGCCGCCCTGATGCGGCATATGCCATCGCGTGATGCCCGAGCGGTTGAGGCGTTCCGCCTGCCGGCGCGTGCCGCGCCGCCAGATGCCGAAACAGGCGATAGGATTGGTGCCCATTTCGCAGCGCCGCCACACGGCGTTCCGCGCCGTGAGGCTGCCGCGGCGCGTTCTCTCCGTACCGCTCCGCCGTACCTTGTCCGCCAATGCCGTATGACGCATGGCGAAGCTGGCGCGCAGGCCGCGCTTCGGTGCCGGTTCTCTGTGCTTGCGACTGCGCATTCTGCGGGTCCTTCGCGATGAGCGGGCTCGCGTTCTGCGTCCCCGCGAATCGCATAAAAGCTCCACAAGAGTCGCACCGCATTGCGGAAACGCAAAACGGACCGTTAGGTATTTGCACGGAGGGGCTTCGACTCGGGCTTCAGTAGGCCGCTTGTCTTCGCGCTGCTCTCGGTAAATCTCAATGCGCTCCGTTCGCAAGAACCGGAATGTTGATCACCAGCTTCAGGCCCGTGTCGTCGTTGGCCGGGAAGCTCGCGTGGTCGAGCGAGAAAGATTGGACCACGACCGAGGCGAAACGGACGCTTGCACGTTTGGAAATCGACCCGGAATAAGAGACGTGAGGTTCTGACTCGGAGTTCCCTAAGCAAGACATCAGATTGAGAACGCAACTAAGCGGCGTCGTTCAACACGATCCCGTTTCCCTTCACATACCATTGTGCGAGACGCCTGAGACGGTTCATTTGACCACGAGTAGTGATCCGCCAAACGGCACCATGATATGAATTTGTGGGTATCGGATAGTAGCCTACTTGTAGCCCCTCTCCGCGAAGCACTTCGGCGGTAAATTGCACGGAGCAAAAAAATTCAGCACTGGTTACAAACTCGCGAGGATCAATGCCTGCCTCGACAACGATTTTTTCAATATCGACCGACATTCCAGTTCCGTCCGTAGACTCCTGGAACGCCATAGATGAAATGCGCCGATTTTTGATATGATGTTCCGAAATTCGCCGGATCAAAATATCTGCCGGAAAAATCTCCTGATGATCATGCGGGACTACTTTACCGTCGGCATCAAGCGGCGGCGGCTGTATTGGCATCGCCAGCTTCCACTAAGAGCCGATCCACGAAGTTTGGATTCATGTTGAGGGATTTGGCTTTGTGAGGCGCCGGAGCATGATGCGGACCATGGCGAGACGGATGAAGGCCGCGACGGTGTTTGCATAGCGTTCGAAGTCGCGGCAAAGGCGTCGATTGCGGCTGATCCAGGCGAAGGTTCTCTCGACCACCCATCGTTTGGGCAAGACAACGAAGCCCTTTGCGATGTCGGATCGTTTGACGATCTCGATCTTCCACGTGCCGGTTCTTGCGGCAGCGGCGCGAACGCGTGGCCCCCGATAACCGCCATCGGCGTAGATGCGCTCGATGAAGGGAAACAGCGCCCGCGTCCGTTTGTCGAGCACCAGCGCCGCGCCGTCGCGGTCCTGGATGCCGGCGGAATGAACGGCAACGCTCAGCAACAGACCGAGCGTGTCGACAAGGATGTGGCGCTTGCGGCCCGTAACCTTCTTGCCCGCATCGAAGCCCTGCGGATCGAGGCTTTTGCCCCTTTTTGAGCCGCCTTGGCGCTCTGGCTGTCGATGATGGCCGCGGTCGGGCTGGCCTCGCGGCCTTCCTTCTCGCGCACCGCCACATAGAGCGCATGGTGGATGCGCTCCAGCGTGCCGTCCCAATCCCACAGCATGAAATAGAAATGCGCCGTGCTCTTCGGCGGCAGGTCTTTGGGCAGCGCCTTCCACTGGCAACCGGTCGAGAGCACATAGAAGATCGCGTTCAGAACTTCACGAACATCGATCTCGCGCCGACGGCCGCCGCGCTTGGCGGGCGGAATCAGCGGCGCGATCAACGCCCACTCCGCATCCGTCAAATCGTTGGGATACCGCAATCCAACCAGCGCCGCCGCCCGGCGATGCTCCGGCTTCCACATCTGGTGCCTCCTTCCGAATCAGGCACCGTCACAGAATCACAACCGATTCCCTCGATTCAATAACTTCCTGGATTGGCTCTAATTGCTTGATCCATTCTCCCACAATCGTGAAATCGTTTTTCAGTTCGACTTCCTCTCCGTCCTCACCTGTTGCAGGTGTCGCCCGCCAAGCGATGACGCTATTTGGCGCTCGAACATGCAATTCTATGTCCGTGTCCCCAATGTGCCATTCGGCTTGAACATCGCCAGCATAGCCGGGCACCAAGTCAGGTGGAGGCAGCCCTTGAAGAAAGAGACGCCCAAGCATGTTGTGCGCAAAAACTGCGGTGGAGAACGAAACAGAGCGCGCGTGGTAGCCATCCCAGCCTTCACGAAGCTGGATCAAGGATTCCAGTTGCCCCTCTAGCTCCTTGGCCCATGCGTTTGACATATCATTCATCGCGATGCGCGCAACGGACGGCGCGAAGCTCACTACTTTCGGTGAGCCCGCCGACGAGGACCCAACGGAAAATGCGGAAGTCGCACCGCTGTTGCTCATTTTACGCGCTCCCAAACCTCTTGCGCAGCGTCAGTTGTTACTTCGGCAAACGTCGTGACGATGGCGTCCCGACCATTGCAGATAAATTGGACGGCATCACGGATCGTTGTCCCTTGAGGCGCGCCGCGCACTGTCAGTGTCATAGCGATTATTTGCTCCCCCTTTGGGGTAACCCCCGAAGCGGCTTCGATGTATTGCCGCCCCAGCGGACTGCCGTCGCTATTCTTGAGCACTCGGCGCAAGTTCACCGAAATATCGTCGGGCTTCTGGGAAGCCGGAATGTTGAGGAACCGCAGCCACCATCCCGGATCAGTCTTATCACCCATACGATGTGGTTTATGTAGCTAACTTCGCACTGGTTGATCGTGAGCTTTTGCGAAGCAAGGGATGAAATGTAGGATTCAAATGCCTGCAACTCCGTCTCAAAACTTTCGATCATCTTTTCAAAGCGGGGATATGTGTTACTGCCGTCTCCCACTTTTCGCCAGTTGTGCAACAAGCGATCCGCTTGAAACTGAATCAATTCGTCTTTCTTGGCAGATAGGAACCGAAAGCGGTCATGCATCGCGCCGGTTGCGATTCCGAATTGCAGAACATTTGTCGGGCGGCCTCCGAACATCTCGAATGACGGCGTCAACGGGGGTTGTTCTTCGACAGCGGGAAATTGGTTTTGAAAAGAGACCAAACCTCACCAGCGCGGATTTGCTGATAGCCGGTCGGCTGACTAAATTGCGCGCCCAGTACGACCTCGTTCAGAGGCGGCGCTTTGTAGTCGGGAAGGTGGTCGGCCGCTGCATTTTCACCCCACTTATATGGGAGATTCGCGAATGCATTGCTATGGCGTCGCGTCACATCCTGCGAACCAAAAGTATGGAGACTCCTATGGGGACTTTTCGCGCCGCTAGTCTCACTTGAGGGCGTTCGTTCCCTTTCCGCGTTCTCACTTTTTCAAGCTAACCCCTTGAAAACATGGTCGGAGCGGCGGGATTTGAACCCACGACCCCCCAGTCCCCCCAGACTGGTGCGCTAACCAGGCTGCGCCACGCTCCGTATCCAATGCATCTCGCGGAAAGAAGCCCGAAGGCCGCCGGCTGTGGGAGCCGTTTTCGCGAAGGTCGCGGACTATAGTCGCCGCGCCGCCAAAGGCAAATCCGCCGCGCTACGCCCGCTTCAGCCGCGCCTTCAACTGCTGCAGTTCCGCCAGCAGGATCTCCAGCCTCACCCGCTGCTCCTCCGCCAGCCCGTCGGCCGGCGCCACGCGCGGCGCCGGCGCCGGATTGGTCGGCACGGCGATGTCCGGCGCCGGCGGTTCGGCGGGCCGTTCCAGCGCGATGACGTTGGAGTGGGACGCGAAGGCGCGCATGACCGGCGCCAGGGCGCCTCGCCCGTCCCAATTCCGCGACATGGCGATGGCCCTTGTCGCGCAGGATCTTCTGCAACGCCCTTGATCGTGAAGCCGTCGCCGTAAAGAAGCGTGCGGATGCCGCGCAGCAGATCGACATCCTCGGGCCGGTAATAGCGCCGGCCGCCGGCGCGCTTCACCGGCTTCACCTGCGCGAAACGGCCTTCCCAGAAGCGCAGCACATGCTGCGGCACGTCCAGTTCGACCGCCACCTCGCTGATGGTGCGGAACGCTTCGGGCGATTTCGCGAGACGAACGGCCGTGGCCAGCACGCGTCAGTCCTTCTTGTCGGGATCGGGCGTCTGCCCGTTGATGATCGCCTTCAATACATGACTCGGGCGAAAGACAAGAACCGGCGCGGCGCGATCGGAACCTCGTCGCCCGTCTTGGGATTGCGCCCCATGCGCTGGCTCTTCTGGCGCACCGCGAAAGTCCCGAAGGAGGAGAGCTTCACCGTCTCGCCGCGCGTCAGCGCCGCGCAGACTTCCTCCAGAAGGTCTTCGACCATCTGGGCCGATTTCGTTGCGCGAAAGGCCGACGGCCTGGAACACGGCCTCGGTCAGGTCGGCACGAGTCAGCGTATCGGTGGACATGGGCCGCGACTCCCTTATGGCTAACCGAGGGTAGTAGCGGAAAAATTATCCGTCAACGTCAAAGGGATAGGAGACACCCTTCACGTTCGCGCTCACCAGCGGATGAGGCTGGCGCCCCAGGTGAAGCCGCCGCCCATCGCTTCGAGGAGGACGAGCTGGCCCTGCTTGATCCGCCCGTCGGCGACCGCCGTGGCCAGCGCCAGGGGGGACCGACGCCGCCGAGGTGTTGCCGTGCTGGGCCCACGGTCGTGACCACCTTCTGCGGCGCGATGCCGAGCTTGCGGGCGGTGCCATCGAGGATGCGCTGGTTGGCCTGGTGCGGCACGAACCAGTCGACGTCGGCGATCGACAGGCCTGCCGCGTCCAGCGAGGCCACGATGGCGGCGGAGATGTTGGTCACGGCGTGACGGAAGACTTCCTTGCCCTGCATGCGCAGATTGGCCGGTGGTCTGAGTCGAGGACGGACCGCCATCGACATAGAGAAGGTCGTGCAGCCTGCCGTCGGAGAACAGCTTGGTGTTGAGGACGCCGCGATCGGAATTGTCGCCCTTGCCTTCGTCCGCCTGCAGAACGACGGCGCCGGCGCCGTCGCCGAACAGCACGCAGGTCGTCCGGTCGTTCCAGTCCAAGAGGCGGCTCATCGACTCCGCGCCGACCAGCAGCACCGTCCTGGCCATGCCGGTCTTGATGAAATTGTCGGCCACGGCCATGCCGTAGATGAAGCCGGAGCACACCGCCTGGATGTCGAAGGCGGCGCCGTGATTCATGTTCAGCCGCGCCTGCAGCGTCGTGGCGGTCGCGGGAAAGGTCTCGTCCGGCGTGGTGGTGGCGCAGACGATCAGGTCGAGCTCATTGGCGTCCATGCCGGCCATGGCGAGGGCGTTGCGCGAGGCCTGGAGCGCGAGGTCGGAGGTCTTCTCGCCCAAGGCGACAACGTGGCGCTGGCGGATGCCGGTGCGTTCGCGGATCCACTCGTCCGAAGTGTCGATGCGCTGGGCGATTTCGCTGTTGGTGAGGACGGTCGGGGGCAGATACGCGCCGCAGCCGACGATTTTCGAACGAATCACGAAGCGACCGCCTCCGGTTCAAGCGTGCGGATGCCGGCGCGGTCGGCGACGATGCGGGCGATGACGTTCGCCTTGGCCATGTCGATGGCCATGTCGAGCGCGCTGGCGAAGCCCAGGGCATCGGCGCCGCCATGGCTCTTTACGACCACGCCGCACAGGGCCGAGGAAGATGCCGCCATTGGAGGCGCGCGGGTCGAGCTTGCGGCGCAGGGCGTTGAGCGCGCCGGTGGCGATAAAGGCGCCGAGACGGCCGAGGAAGGGACCCGGCGCAAGGCATTGCGCAGGTAATGCACGATCAGCTTGGCCGTGCCTTCCGCCGTCTTGAGCGCCACATTGCCGGTGAAGCCGTCGGTCACGATCACGTCCACCGTGCCCTCGGAAATGTCGTCGCCCTCGACGAAGCCGGCGAATTCGATCGGCAGCGAGGGGTTGTTGCGCAGGACATGGGCGGCGCCCTTCACGGCATCGTTGCCCTTCACGTCCTCGGACCCGACATTGAGGATGCCGACGGTCGGCCGCTCCAGGCCGAGGATCGCCCGGGGCGAAGGCCTCGCCCATCACGGCGAAATCGACGAGCTGCTCCTCGCTGGCCACGAGGTTCGCGCCGACGTCGAGAACGACGCTCTGCCCCCGCTTGGTCGGCCACAGCGCGGCGATGGCGGGGCGCGAAATTCCCTCGAGCGTGCCGAGCTGGAACATCGACATCGCCATCAGCGCGCCGGTGTTGCCGGCGGAGATCGCGACCTCGGCCTCCTTGGTCTTCACCGAATCGATGGCGCGCCACATCGAGGTGTTGCGGCCGCGGCGCAGCGCCAGGCTGGGCTTCTCTTCCATGCGCACGCGTTCCGGCGCGTGGCGGATGGTGACGCGGTCGAGCAGCTTGGCGCGCCTGGCGAACAGCGCGTTGAGCTCGGTCTCGTCGCCGTGGAGGATGAACCTGACCGTGGGATGGCGCAGGACCGAGCGCGCCAGCGCGGCCACGACGACGCCCGGCCCGGCGTCGCCGCCCATGGCGTCAATCGAGACGGTCAGTTCGCGGGCCAAGCCTGCCTCGCTATCCCTGTCCGATCGTCAGCGGATCGGGTCAGGCTTCGGTCTTCGCGACTTCGCGGCCGTCATAGTGGCCACAGGCGCCGCACACATGGTGCGGACGCTTCTGCTCGCCGCAGTTCGGGCATTCATTGTGGCTGGCCGGAGCCAGACGGTGGTGCGACCGACGCATGTTGCGCCTGGACGGCGACGTTTTTTCTCTTTGGCACCGCCATGGCGGATAGCTCCTTCAGGAACCCGGGACGGAATCTTCAGGCGCGGCGCACTGTCTGCGCGAGCCTTGCGGACCGGACGGGCAAAACAAGGGGGGCAAGTAACAGGAAACCCCCATCCGGTTTCAAGCCGGATTCCGCCCGGATTTCGGAACCTTAGCTCCGGTCCTTCAGGCCCTTGAGGACGGCGAAGGGGCTTTCCGGCTTCGCTTCCGGCTCGGCCGGTGCGGCAAATTCCACACCCGGAGCACGGGGATAGGGGTCGATCCCCAGCACCAGCTCCTCCAGGAGCGGCGCCGCCAGGTCGTAGGTCAGGCTGTCGATCTCCTCCGGAACCTCGTCGTCCCCTGCCCCGGCGCCCAGCAGGATGCTCTCATGCGGCTTGAGGCGAACCTGCTCGGCTACGTGCAGCTCACGGTGGACCGGTCGCGAAATATGAGTCCGGACGGGCTCCAGCGTCACCACGCAGTCCTGGACGATATCGGCCTCCAGCACGGCGTCATAGGAGAAACGGGTGGCGGAATGCTTGCGCAGATGAACGGTCGAACTGAACGACTCCACCGTGCGGACGTCCGCCCAGGCCGCGATGCGCGCGAGGTCCTCGCCGCTCGCCTCGACGCGAATGTCTTCCTCGCCGCGGCGAAGATCGCCGAGGTCGTAATCGTGCTCGAAGGGCTGTACTTCCGGTGTGCTCATGGTCAATCGAATGTCGTCGGCACGGGGCCCAATTCAAGAGCTCCGGCGGTCGAGTTGTCCGCTTCCAGGCGCTGGCGGGCGGCCAGCGCATAGCGCGCCAGGGCGGCGGCGGCGCGGTCATGCCCCGCCTCGCCGCGATAGATGTTGCGCCGGATGGCCTCCGCCAGCGCCGCCGCGTCGTCGGCGGCGGCCTCGTAGGCGTGCAGCCTGCCGTTGAAGGCGTTGCCGAGCTTCTTCATGCGCGGCCCCATGCCCATGTCGCCATTGCCGAGGTCGCGCAGGGCCTCGTCGAAGGCGACGAAGATCGCGTCCGACAGGGCCTGGGCCAGATCGCTCTTGCCGGCGGCGCGCAGGTGGCCGATGACCAGCCAGGCATGCAGCGCGACCATGTCGAAGCGGCCGTCGATCGTGTCGGCCACCCCCGTATTCCTGGAAAAAGACCGGCTGGCGGGCGGCGGCGACCAGGGCCGCGTGCAGCGTCTGGACGAGGCGGGCGGTCGGCGAGGGGCGGCGCAGGATATTCAACATGTCGGAACTCTTAACTTTCGGCGGTCTTGCCAGCGCGCCCGCCCGAGGCTAGCACGTCTGGCCGGGCGGGATTTATCCGGTTTGAGGTGCGTGCGCATGAAAAAAACGGTTCTGGTCCTCGCCGCCCTGACGCTTCTGGGCGGCTGCACGGCGGTGGTCAACCAGCGCGGCTATTTGCCCGACCCCGACGCCGAAAAGAAGATCTCGGTCGGCAAGGACACCAAGACCTCGATCCAGCAGGCCCTCGGCTATCCCTCGACCGAGGCGACCTTCACCCAGGCCGGCGACGCTTGGTATTATATCACCGCGGTCGAAAAGCAGATCGCCTTCTTCCAGGCCTCGGTCCAGTCGCGCTCCATTCTGGCGGTCTATTTCGACAAGGACGGCAAGGTCACCGACCTCAAGCATTATTCCCTGCATGACGGCCATATCGTCGCCTTCGAGACCCGCGAGACCCCGGCCAAGGGCCGCGAGATGACCTTCCTGCAGCAGCTCTTCAACGCCACGCCCGGCGTGCCGCTCGGCAACAATGGCGGCACCAACAATCCCAATCCCGGCGGCGGCAATGGCGGCCCGCCCGGCGGTGGCGGCGGCGGTTATCCATAGCGCCTGAGCCCGGAAATGAAAAACGCGCGGGACTTTCGTCCCGCGCGTCTTCATTTGTGCATGCCTTCGATCAGAAATTGTGGGCCAGCACCGCGAGGAGCAGGAGCGCCACGATGTTCGTGATCTTGATCATCGGATTGACCGCCGGACCGGCCGTATCCTTGTAGGGATCGCCAACGGTGTCGCCGGTCACGGCGGCCTTGTGGGCGTCCGAGCCCTTGCCGCCGAAATGGCCGTCCTCGATGAACTTCTTGGCGTTGTCCCAGGCGCCGCCGCCCGAGGTCATCGAGATGGCCACGAACAGGCCGGTCACGATCACGCCCATCAGCATCGCACCGAGGGCGTTGAACGCCTCGGTCTTGCCCGCGATCAGATCGACGATCAGGAACAGCACGATGGGCGAGAACACCGGCAGCATCGAAGGCAGGATCATCTCGCGAATGGCCGCCTTGGTCAGCAGATCGACGGCGCGCGCATAGTTCGGCTTCTGCGTGCCGGCCATGATGCCCGGCATCTCGCGGAACTGCTTGCGCACTTCCTCGACCACTGCGCCGGCCGCGCGGCCGACCGCCGTCATCGCCATGCCGCCGAACAGATAGGGCAGCAGACCGCCGACGAACAGGCCGACGACGACCCAGGGATTGTCGAGACCGAAGGTCAGCTTCGACAGATCCAGGTCGGCGAAGAAGCCGGAACCGCCGGCGTGATCGGCGAAGTAGTGCAGATCGGCGGTATAGGCCGCGAACAGCACCAGCGCGCCGAGGCCGGCCGAACCGATGGCGTAGCCCTTGGTCACGGCCTTGGTCGTGTTGCCGACCGCGTCGAGCGCATCCGTCGTCTTGCGCACGTCGCCTTCGAGGCCGGCCATCTCGGCGATGCCGCCGGCATTGTCGGTAACCGGACCGAAGGCATCGAGCGCCACGATCATGCCGGCGAGCGACAGCATGGTCGAAACCGCGATCGCGGTGCCGAACAGGCCTGCCAGCATATAGGTCGCCACGATGCCGCCGCAGATCACGAGCGCCGGCAGCGCCGTCGCTTCCATCGAGATCGCCAGGCCCTGGATGACGTTGGTGCCGTGGCCGGTCACCGAGGACTGCGCGATCACCCGCACCGGACGGTAGTTGGTGCCGGTGTAGTACTCGGTGATCCAGATCAGGAGGCCCGTGACGATGAGACCGACGACGCCGCATTCGAACAGCGACAGGCCGGTATAGGAGGCGCTGCCGCTCGACAGCTCGGTCTTCATGCCGACGAGATAGTCGGTCAGCGGCCACAGGCCGATCAGCGACAGGACGACGGTCGCGATCACGCCCTTGTAGAGCGCGCCCATGATGTTCTTCGACGCGCCGAGGCGGACGAAGAAGGTGCCGATGATCGAGGTCACGATGCTCATGGCCGCGATGGCGAGCGGATAGAGCATCAGCTTGGCCTTGAGCTCGCCGTCGAAGTAGATCGAGGCCAGCACCATCGTGGCGACGGTGGTTACCGCGAAGGTTTCGAACAGGTCGGCCGCCATGCCGGCGCAGTCGCCGACATTGTCGCCGACATTGTCGGCGATGGTGGCGGGGTTGCGGGGGTCGTCCTCGGGGATACCGGCTTCAACCTTGCCGACCATGTCGCCGCCGACGTCGGCGCCCTTGGTGAAGATGCCGCCGCCGAGGCGGGCGAAGATCGAGATCAGCGAGGCACCGAAGCCCAGGCCGACCAGCGAGTCGACGATGATGCGGCTCTGCTCGGGAACGCCGATGTCGAGGCCGAGGCCGGCGGTGAGGACGGCGTAGTAGCCGGCGACCGCCAGAAGGCCGAGACCCACCACCAGCATGCCGGTGACGGCGCCGGAGCGGAACGCGATCGACAGGCCCTCGGCCAGGCCGTGGCGCGCGGCCTCGGCGGTGCGCACATTGGCGCGCACCGAGACGTACATGCCGACATAGCCGGCCGCGCCCGACAGCGTCGAGCCGATCAGGAAGCCGACGGCGACCTGCCAGCCGAGGAAGACGAAGGCGAGAATGAAGATGACGACGCCGACGCCGGCGATCGTGGTGTATTGGCGGTTCAGATAGGCGCCGGCGCCTTCCTGGATCGCCTGGGCGATTTCCTGCATGCGCGCATTGCCGGCGCTGAGGCTGAGGACCGAACGGATGGTCCAGATGCCGTAGAGAAGCGCCAACACGCCCGCCACGAGGACGAGTGTGAGATTGATGGACATGGTAGATCCCTCGAGTTTTCGGTTTTCCGGACGGCGCGAACGAACCGCCCGTCCCCATGGCCGGCGGAAGGACCTAACCGCTTCAAGGGCGGCGAACATATGCCAAAAGCGCCGGCCCGGCGCAACGGCTGTCGGGCCACAATATTTGTCACGAAAAAGGTGGAATTCCGGCCGCCGGCCGTCAGGGCGCCGGCTTGGCCGGGGCCGGCGTCACATTGTCCGCCCGATCGGCTTGGGCGGGGGTCTGGACCGGATGCAGCGGCGCGAACTTGATTCCGGTGTCCTTTGCCCCATCGCCGAAGACGATGCGGGCGACCTTGGCGCTGCCGACGACCTTGCGGGCCTCCAGGACCAGACGGGTGGCGAGCAGCGCGGTGTCGACCTTGGTCGGATCGCTTGCCAGCGAGACCGGCGTCGCGTTCACGTCCCGGACATAGGCGTCCTGGATGAAGACGATCTTGTTGCGGATCTCCAGGGCGGCGGCCTGGGACGACGCGACGAGCTTGGAAGAGATGTAGGAATAGCCCAGCAGCCTGCCGTCCTGGGTCATCGGCGCGATGAGGAACGGCATCTCGACATTGGTGCCGGGATCGCCGGCCTTCTCGCCCGATTCGATATCCAGCCTGGTTCGCCAATACGTCCAGGCGTTTGAGCGCGATCCGCGCGAATCGAACCGCATTTTCGCATCGAAGCTGAAACGCCGCCGCGGCGGCCAGCCCGGCAATGAGAACCGTCGCATTCACGGCTATTATTCCCGCGACGCCAAATACCTGCATGACGGCATCCGCGCCTTCGAATGGCTGATGCGGGTTCTGGCCGCCGATCTGGAGGGGCATTCATGAACATCGACGCCTATCTCGCCCGCATCGGGCTCGACCATCGCCCACCGCCGACGCTGGCGGGGCGGACCGAGGTCCATCGCGCCCACATGCTGGCCGTCCCGTACGAGAATCTCGACGTCCAGCTCGGCCGGCCCGTCACCATCGCGCGGCCGGCGATCTACGAGAAGATCGTGAACCGCCGCCGCGGCGGCTGGTGCTACGAGATGAACGGCATTCTCGGCTGGGCGCTCGGCGAACTCGGCTTCCGCGCGACGCGCGCCACCGGCGCGGTGATGCGCGAAGCCGCCGGCGCGGCGGTGGAGGCCAATCACCTGGTGCTCAAGGTCGAACTGGAGGAGGGGACATATCTCGCCGATGTCGGCTTCGGCGACGGGCCGCTCGAACCGATCCGCGTCGTGCCGGGCGACTTCGCCTCGAATGGCTATGTCTTCAACTTGTCGCGCGCCGACGGCGCGTGGTGGCGGATGCGCAGCCACCCGAACGGCGCCGCGCCGAGTTTCGATTTCCACCTCGATCCCGCCGACGAGACGCGCCTCGCCGCCGCTGCGCCGAGCTTCAGACCGCGCCGGACTCGCACTTCGTGCTGAACCTGTTCTGCTTCGCGCACAGGCCGGGCGGCACGGTACGGCTGCTCCGCGGCCGCGTCCTGCGCACGATCACGCCGGCGGGCTACACCGACCGCGTGCTCGAAAACGCCGACGATCTCGTCGCCACCCTGCGCGAGGATTTCAGGCTAGATGTACCGGAGACCGCGACGCTGTGGCCCAAGATCGTCGCGCGGCACGAGCAGGTCCTGGGGCAGGAGGCCGCCGCGCCATGAACGCGATGCGGCCCGCCGCAAAAGAAAAGACCCGGCGCGAGACTTTCGCACCAGGCCCCTCTCATGCCGGCGTAACGCGTTCAGTCGTGAACGGAGAAGTCCGTCGTTTCGCACAGATTCTGGTTGCGGAACTCGGCGGTGCCGCCGTCGCTGAACACGGCCTTGATGTCGTACGAGCAGGTCGAGCGGCCATCGGTGATGTCGACCGACAGGTCCTCGCCCGGGTCGACCTTCCCGCTCAGGATGTTCTCTTCCCACGAATTCGTCCCGACGTGAGAGACATACAGCTCCGTCAGCTCCGTGCTCGTGTTGTTCTTGACGTTGATCTGCAGGTCTTCCGCGAGAGCCGGCGTTGCAAAGGCCAGGACGGCAGCGACGACCGCGGTTGCGTAAAACTTCATGAATGCGCTCCTTGTTGATGATCCCACATATGGCGCAGCCCCCTGCCACGCGCCTGAGAGTTGCGACACTTTGCGAATGATTTTCGAAAAGGCAATACGAAGTGGGACGGTTCCCGGCGTTCTTTTTTGGAACGTTCGAAGACGATTAACGACAAATGGCTGCGGAACCCGGAACCGTTTGCCGATCCCTGTGGGACCGGATGCGGTGGGCGCTAGGCCGACGTCAGTTGTTCGCGAGGATCATGTTGCGCACGATTGGATAGATCTGCGTTTGCCAGCGCGTGCCGGAAGAACACGCCGTAATGGCCGACTCCGGCCTGCACATAGTGCTTCTTGCGGAACGGCTTGATCGACGGCGTGAGGTCGTGCGCCGCCAGCGTCTGGCCGACGGAGCAGATGTCGTCGCGCTCACCCTCCACGGTGAGCAGCGCCGTCTTCCTGATCGCGCCGGGTTCCACGCGCGTGCCGCGATGCTCGAACTTGCCGAGGGGCAGGTGGAACTCCTGGAACACCTTGCGCACGGTCTCGAGATAGAACTCCGCCGGCAGGTCCGCGACCGAGAAATACTCGTCGTAGAATTTGCGGTTGGCTTCGGCCTTCTCGTCCTCGCCCTTGCGGATATGGTCGAAGAGATCGACATGCGCCCGGATATGGCGCGCCAGGTTCATCGACAGGAACGCCGACACCTGCATGAAGCCTGGATAGACGCGGCGATGGGCGCCCGGATATCGGCGCGGCACGGTGGTGATCAGGTTCTGCTCGAACCATTCGATCGGATGCTCGGTCGCGAGCTGGTTGACCGTCGTCGGGCTGACGCGTGTGTCCACGGGGCCCGCCATCAGCGTCATGCTGCGCGGCTGGCAGGGATGGTCGGCCTGCGCCATCACGGCGGCCGTCGCGAGCAGCGCGGCGCAGGGCTGGCACACCGCCACGACATGCGCGCCCGGCCCCATATGTTCGAAGAAGCGGATCGTGTGGTCGATATAGTCGTCCACGCCGAAGCGGCCGGCGGCCAGCGGGACGTCGCGCGCGTTCTTCCAGTCCGTGATGTAGACGTCGTGGTCGGCCAGCATGGTCTTGACCGTGTGGCGCAGCAGGGTGGGGAAATGCCCGGCCATCGGCGCCACGATCATCACGCGCGGCTGCTCGGACATTGGTCTGTTTCTTGAAGTGGAGCAGGGTGGCGAAGGGCGTCTCCAGCGCCGCCACTTCCGCGACCGGCACCTCACGGCCCTCGACCTCGATGGTCTCGACCTCGTAGCTCGGCCGCTCATGGGTGAGATGAGCGCGGTTCAAAACTTCCGCAGCGGCCGAAATGCTCTTGAGGATGTAGTTCGCGCTCGGGCCAGCGGCCGTGTCGCGGAACACCGCGCTCGTCAGCCCGGCCCAGGCGCGCAAAGGCGCGAGCAAGTCCGACTGGGCCTGATAGGCGTCGTACAACATATCGAGAACCGAACGCCTCTTGGACAGCCCGTTTTGCGGTGCGGCAATAATGGAACGATTTCACGCCCTCACGGCGAAAAATACTAGTGCATTTTATGCTGCGGTGCGAAATAATTGGTTACAACGTTAGCGGAAGAATCGTCGCAATGGGTAAAGCGCTCCTGACGATTTCGAGCAAGAACTATTCGTCCTGGTCGCTGCGCGGCTGGCTGCTTTGCCGCATGGCGGGGCTGGAATTCGACGAGAAAGTGCTCTCGACCGACGACCCCGACACCCGCGCCGAGCTTCTGCTTTTGTCGCCGTCTTTTCTTGTGCCCTGTCTCACCGACGGCGAGATCAAGGTATGGGACACGCTGGCCATCGCGGAATATCTCCACGAGACACATTCCAAGAGCGGTTTGCTGCCCAAGGACCTGAAGGCGCGCACCCATTGCCGGTCGATCTCCGGCGAGATGCATTCCGGCTTCGCCAATCTGCGCTCGGCGCTGCCGATGAACCTCAAGGCGCGCTATCCCGACTTCAAGGTCTGGGCCGGCGCGCAGGCCGACATCGATCGCGTCGTCGCGATCTGGCGCGAATGCCTGAAGCGCTATGACGGGCCCTATCTCTTCGGCGAGAAGCCGACGCTCGCGGACGCGATGTATGCGCCGGTGTGCACGCGCTTCCATACCTATCATGTCAAGCTGGACAGGCTCTGCGCCGATTATTGCGAAACGATCCTCAACCTGCCCGAAATGCTCGAATGGATCGAAGCCGCGAAGGCCGAGCCCGACGCGGTGGAAGAACTCGAAGCCGAGTTCTGATCCGCTGGACAGACAATCTCGACGGCTTTAACCTTCCCTGACGAGTTCCAGTAGCGCGGCGGATTCCTTCCAGCCTGCGCGTGTCCTGAAAATGCCGTTCGGTGTGCACTGCGTCTGTGTGCGGGAAGCCACAACGAGCAGGGGACGCTTATGTCCGGAAAAATCAATCGCATTGTCATTTTCGCTGTCGCAATCGCCAGCGCGGTCGGGGCGGTTGCCGCGCCGCCGAAAAAGCCGGCGCCTGCCGCTTTGGCGGCCGCCGTCGCGGTGCCGGCCGGCGAACGCGCCATCGCCAATCCGCCGCTCTACACGATCACCCAGGCACATCCGCCCGCGTCGGGCGCCGCGCTGCACGCGCCTGACCGCCGC
Source organism: Rhizomicrobium sp. (assembly GCA_037200045.1). Taxonomy (NCBI): domain Bacteria; kingdom Pseudomonadati; phylum Pseudomonadota; class Alphaproteobacteria; order Micropepsales; family Micropepsaceae; genus Rhizomicrobium; species Rhizomicrobium sp. The sequence continues at coordinate 57,642 of JBBCHM010000003.1, read as the reverse complement.
CCAGATCCTGGCGCCGGGCGAGAAGCGGCTCGACATGCACGTCGTCTACACCATCGGCAAGCTCTACAATCCGACCACCAACCGCCTCGACAGCGTGACACTGCGCAGCTACGCGAACAGCGCCGACGGGGCCCGCCGGCGATATGTGGCACCGACCATTCCCGTCGCGCCCGGCGACACGATCCACATCGTGCTGCACAACGACCTGCCGGACGATCCCACCTGCGCCGACATGCCGGGCATGGATATGAACCACCCGCATTGCTTCAACGGCACGAACCTGCACACCCATGGTCTATGGGTCAGCCCGACCGGGAACAGCGACAACGTCCTGCTGTCGATCGATCCGAAGCAGACCTTCGAATACATCTACAACATCCCATCCGATCATCCCGCGGGCACGTTCTGGTATCACACGCACCGCCACGGCTCGACCGCGCTTCAGGTCTCGAGCGGCATGGCCGGCGCGATCATCATCCGGGGCAACCGGCCGCCGACGCCGCTCAAGAACGGCGACATCGACACCCTGCTGAAGGACGTGCCGGAAGAAGTGCTCGTCATGCAGCAGATCCAATACGCCTGCCTGACCAAGGACTACACGATCCAGGTCCAGACCAACTCGGACGGTCAGGTCATTGCCTGGCCGTGCAATCCGGACCAGGTCGGTATCGTCGGACCCTATATCGGCACCGACGGGCAGCTCGGCTACAGCGACAAGAACAATCGCGGCTACGGGCCCGGCAACTGGCTGGCCTCCGACCGCTATACCAGCATCAACGGCATCGTGCTGCCGACCTTCACCGCGACGGCGGGCCAGATGGTGCGCTGGCGCATGATCCATGCCGGCGTGCGCGATACGATCAGCCTGCAATTCTACCGCATGCGGCCGAACGTCAAATTCGCCGGCATCGCGCCGCAGGAAGACCAGTCGTTCATCAATGCGAATTGCGTCGGCGATCCGATCCCCTATCACGCCATCGCGCAGGACGGACTGACCCTGGCGCAGGCACAGCGCACGACGCTGGCGACCTTTCAACCGGGCTATCGTGTCGACGCGCTCGTAATGTTCCCGCAGGCCGGGGACTATTGCGTCATCGATGCGTCGTCGCCGGCGGGAAGCAATATCGAGCGGGCCAGAACGAGCCCGGACGGCTGCTCGGCAAGGTCCATGTCGGTGGGACCGCCCACATCGCCGACATCGGCGCGGAATTGAAGCGCCAGCTTCTTGCCGCGGCGCAGAAATACATGCCCGCCGACATCAAGGGCGCGGTATCGGCGGACATCGCGGACGGCCTGAAGTTCACGCACTTCGTGCCGCATCCCACGATCGCCGAGGCCGAGGTCACCGGCCATCAATATCTCGACTTCAATATCGACGTCGCCGCGACACCGACGAAGTTCGAGGGTGGGATCGGCCGATTATGCGCCCAGGCCCTATGCTCCCGATCGCATCGACCGCAAGCCGGTGCTGGGCAGCGTCGACGAGTGGAAACTGCAATCGCTGTTCGTCAGCCACCCCTTCCACATCCACGTCAATCCGTTCCAGGTCGTCGCGATCTACGATCCCGCGGGCAAGGATGTGAGCGCGCCCGGCGCGGTCGACGATTACGCGCTCGACGCCAACGGCAAGCCGATCAAGGGAACGCCGGATCCGCAATATCCCGGCCTCAAGGGTGTGTGGAAGGACACGCTGTGGGTGAAGAACGTCAACGATCCGAACGGGCCCACACCGGGCGCTTCCATCGGCATGTATATGATCGTCATCCGCACGCGCTACGAGCGCTATATCGGCGAGTTCGTCCTGCACTGCCACATCCTCGACCACGAGGACCAGGGTATGATGCAGAACGTGGAGATCGTGCCGCCGACCTACAGCCCGCCGCCGGCAACCGCGATGCCGGCATGACGCACAATTAGGGAAGGGGAGTGGGATCAGGTCCCGCTCTCGTTCGCCTTGGTCTGGAGCTGGACGTAGTTCTGGATGCCCATCTGCTCGATCAAGCGCATCTGCGTCTGCAGATAGTCGATGTGCTCCTCTTCGCTTTCGAGGATGTGCACGAACAGTTCGCGGCTGCCGAAATCGCCGACGCTCTCGCAGTGCCGGATCGCCTTCTTGAGATCGGGATAGGACTGGTTCTCCAGCGACAGGTCGCAGGTGATAACCTCCTTGACGTTCTCGCCGATCATCAGCTTGCCGAGGTCCTGCAGGTTGGGCAGGCCGCCCAGGAACAGGATGCGCTTGATCAGCGCATCGGCGTGCTTCATCTCGTCGACGGATTCCTCGTATTCGTGCTTGGCGAGGTGGGACAGACCCCAATCGCCGTACATCCGCGAATGCAGGAAGTACTGATTGATCGCCGTCAGCTCATTCTTGAGAACGACATTGAGCAGGCGGAGCGTCTCGGCATCGCCCGGAATGCCGGCATGCGGTTCGGGACCCGGCGCTACTCCGCCGCCAGAAGCTGGGGCCGCGCCGCGGCGCCGTCCATCATTTTTTCGATCGTTTCCTGGCATCGCCCGCAGTTCTTTCTCACGTTGCAATAGGAATACACGTGGTCGGCCGATTCCGCGCCTTGTTCGATCGCGCCGCGAATCTTCACGTCATTCAGCCTATTGCAGACACAGACGATCATCCAGAAACCAATCCCGGGATTGACCCCAACGATATGGTGCGATTGAGAATGATTGTCAACTGGCAGCGGGTACGGCCTCGCCGCGAAACACACGGGTTCCCTCGAAAATCACCAGACAGGCGTCACGCCGCCGCAGCGAGCGCCTTCACCTGCTTTTCGACCTGGACGTAGTCGGTCTTGCCCGTGCCGAGCACGGGGATTTCATCGACGGACAGGATGCGGCGGGGCACCGCCAAGTCGGTGACGCCGTGGTTATGCGCCCAGCCGACCAAGTCGTGCCGACTGGCCTCCTTGTTGGTCGTCATCAGGACGATGAGTTCGCCCTTGCGCCCATCCGGCACCGCAATTGCCGCATGGCTGTGATCGGGCCACAGCGCCGAGGCGATGCTCTCGACCACGGCAAGCGACACCGTCTCGCCGCCGATCTTGGCAAAGCGCTTGAGGCGGCCCTTGATCGCGATGAAGCCTTCTTCGTCGATGGAGACGACGTCGCCGGTGTCATGCCAGCCGCCCTCGGGCGGCTGGATGACACCGGGCTTCTCGGGCTTGATGTAGCCGAGCATGACGTTCGGTCCCTTCACGAACAGCCGGCCGGCGTTCGGAATGCCTTCGACCGGTTCGAGCCTCGCCTCCATGCCGGCCATCAGGCGGCCGACCGTGCCGGGCCGGTTCGCCTCGGGCTGGTTGGCCGCGATGACCGGCGCGGTTTCGGTGACGCCGTAGCCTTCGAGCAGCTCGATCGCGTATTTCTTGCGCAGCAGGGCACGGGTCTCGTCGCGCAGCCGCTCAGCGCCGCACACCGCGAGCCGCAGCGAGTTGAGGTCGCCCTGATTCGCCGGCGCGGGCATATTGCGAGATGAACGTGTCGGTGGAGAGCAGGATCGTCGAGCCCGTCTCCCGGATGCGCTTGACGATCTCGTGCGGCTGCAGCGGCGTTGGGTGACACACGACCTTGATGCCGAGGAGCAGCGGCATCAGCGAGCCGACGGTCAGCCCGAAGCAGTGAAAGGTCGGCAGCGGATTGAACAGGATGTCGGTCTCGTAGAGCGTGAGATGCTCGCGCACCTGCTCGACATTCGAAAGCAGGTTGGCGTGGCTGAGCGCGACGCCCTTCGGTTCGCCCTCGGTGCCCGAGGTGAACAGGATCACGGCCGGTGTGGAATACATCGCGTGGCTGGCGACCAGGCTCGGCACGACGGAGCCGACCGCGGCGAAGACTTTGTCCAGCAGGGAAAGCTTCTCGCGGACGTCCTCGAGATAAACGATCTCGTACGTCTTCTCGAGCTGACCGATCAGGGCCTCGAGCTTGCCAAGCTGAATGAAGCGCTTCGCGGTCACGATGCGCTTGACCTTGGCGGTGTTGAGCGCGCTCTTCAGGCCGGCGGCTCCGCTCGTGAAATTGAGCATCGCGGGAACGCGGCCATAGGCGGAGACCGCGAAGAAGGCGATCACGGCGCCGGCGCCGGTCGGCAGGAGAATGCCGACGGACTCGCCCGACCTGGTGCCTTTCTTCAGCGCATGGCCCAGCGCGAGCGAGGCGCGGATGATCTCTTCATAAGTGAGCACCCGTTCGTCCCCGTCGACGAGCGCGGCGCGGCGCGCGCCGAAGCGCGAGCGCGCATCGATCAAGGCGTGGAAGACGGGCTGCTGCCAGCGGCCGGGTTCGGCCGCCAACACGGGTCCCTTGCCGGACGCTGCGGCGGTATTCGCGACGCTCAATGTTCCACCCCGAGTTTGTCGTTCTGTGCATGCGACATGGCAGCCTCCGTTCGAGCGGCGGCGGCACTCTCTCGATATATTACGAATTATTTGGGGCGTCGCCTACGGACAAAAGTCCTAGAGTCGGCGGACACGGTCGACCCACTGCGACAGCCGCTCGGCGATCAGGTCGCGGACTTCCCCGGTATTGATGGAGGACAGGACATGGGCCACATGGTTGCGCCAGGGCCGGGTTTCGGCCCAGACCTTGTCCGCCTGCGGCCCGACCGCGGCCGAAAGCGGAACCAATGTCGCGGCGGAGATCGGCCGGACGAATTCGTCGCGGAAACGCCGGGGGTCCGAAGAGGGCCACGCCTAGCGCCGCGAGGCCGGCGACGCCGACGACAATGGCGATGGTGCGCACGGGCACTGCGTCAAAGAGCGACTTCGGCGCCGTCCTTTTGCGCGACGGGACACTGCCGCGCGCGAGCACTTTTGTCGCTGCCCTGACCGATTTGCGTGCCGCCATGTGAATCTCCTTGGAGCCCTATGCAACGCATAATGGGAACAATAGTTCAAAATTCCATGATTTCGCTCAGAGAAGCGATTATATCAGCGACGTCATGACCATCGTAATCGACCGCACCAACCCGCCGCGCCACCCGGAAAAGGCGCACCGCCCCGATTCGCCCGTTCCGCGCAAACCGGACTGGATTCGCGTGAAAGCGCCGGTATCGAAGGAATATGCCGCCACGCGGGCGATCGTGCGCGCGAACAACCTGCACACGGTGTGCGAGGAAGCGGCCTGCCCGAACATCGGCGAGTGCTGGACGCAGCGCCACGCCACCATGATGATCATGGGCGACACCTGCACCCGCGCCTGCGCCTTCTGCAACGTGAAGACCGGACTGCCGGCGCCACTCGATCCGGCGGAGCCCGAGCATGTCGCTCAAGCCGTCGCGCAGCTCGGGCTGAAGCATGTCGTGATCACCTCGGTCGACCGCGACGATCTCGCGGACGGCGGGGCAGGGCATTTCGTCGAGGTCATCCGCGCCGTCCGGGCAAAGAGCCCCGGCACGACGATCGAGATCCTCACGCCCGACTTCCTGCGCAAGGAGGGCGCGATCGAGACGGTGATGACCGCGCCGCCCGACGTGTTCAACCACAATCTCGAAACGGTACCGCGGCTCTATCTGACGGTGCGTCCCGGCGCGCGCTATTTCGCGTCGCTGCGGCTGCTCCAGCGCGCCAAGGAGCTGGCGCCGCAAGGCTTCACCAAGTCCGGCCTGATGGTCGGCCTCGGCGAAAGCCGCGAGGAGATCATGCAGGTGATGGACGATCTGCGCGCCGCCGGCGTCGACTTCCTCACCATCGGCCAGTATCTCCAGCCGACGAAGAAACACGCCGCGCTGCAGCGCTTCTGGTCGCCCGACGAGTTCGCGGCGCTGGAGGCGACGGCGCGCGCGAAGGGCTTCGCGATGGTCTCCGCCTCGCCGCTGACGCGCTCGTCCTACCACGCGGACAGCGATTTCGCCGCGTTGAAGGCGGCCAGGGCGCGCGTGAGCGCCCATTCCGAGACCCGCATCGTTCCGTATATGGCCGATCTGATGTTCCGGGTCGTCGCCGATGTCGAGCGCTACCCGGAGTTCCTGCCCTGGGTCGTCGCGCTGCGCGTGCTGTCGCGCGAGCATTTGACGGGGCGCGACGTGCTCAACGCCGAGATGGCCGTGGGCTATGGCGCCTTGCGCGAAAAGTACACGAGCCGGATCATCCTCGATCCCGCCGCGCGCGTCATCGACGTGGCGCAGACTTCGGGTCCGTTCCGGATTTTGGAAAACCACTGGCGGTTCACGCCGCAAGCCGACCGTTGCCGCGTCGAATTCTCGATCGCCTATGAGTTCAAGAGCCGCCTGCTCAACGCCGTCGCCGGCGCGGCTTTCGGCAAGGTCTACATCAAGATGGCCGATGCGTTCGTGGCACGGGCGAAGGCGCTGTCAGATCAGCCGGTGCAGCAGGTTTAGGGCCGCTTCGCAGGTCTTCAGCCGCACCTCGGTCCGCCCGATATCGCCGAAGCGGTGCGCTTCGTGGAGGATCGAACGGCCCTCGCGGCAGGCCGCGACATGGACGAGCCCGATCGGCTTCATCGGCGAGCCGCCGCCGGGACCGGCGATGCCCGTCACCGCAACGGCAAGCTGGGCATTGGAGTTCTCGACCGCGCCTTCCGCCATCATGCGCGCCACGGCTTCGGAGACTTCGCCCCATATCGGCGATCAGATCGCCCGGCACGTTCAAGAGATCCTGCTTGGCGCGGTTGGTGTAGACGATGAAGCCGCGGTCGAACACCGCCGACGAACCCGGTATCTCGGTCAAGAGGCCGCCGATCAGCCCGCCGGTGCAGCTTTCCGCCGTCGCCACCCGCAGCTTGGCGGCGCGCGCGTCGGCGATCACGACTTCGGCGAGGCGGAGGCAGGGCAGAGGAGAACATCGCGAAAGCCTTATCGAAGCCGCTCAGATTAGGCCGCGCCAGCGCAGGGCCGCAACGACGACGGCCGAAAGAAGGCCGGCGATCAGGTCGTCGGTCATGATGCCCCATCCGCCCGGCAGCTTCTCGCCGAGCGACACCGGCCACAGCTTGGAGATATCGAGGGCGCGGAACAGCGCGAAGGCCAGCGCAAAGCCGACGAGGCTCAGCGGCGCCGCGGCGCAGGCGAGCCATTGTCCAGCGACCTCGTCGATCACGCATTCCGACGGATCGATCTTTCCGATCCGTGCCGCATGGATGTCCGTGGTCCAGACGCCGACGAAATAGGTGCCGATGGCGATGACGGCCAGGGCCGCCGGTCCAAGCTTCCAAAGGATCAGCCAGGCGAAGGGCAGCGCCACCAGGCTCGCGGCCGTGCCCGGCGCGAAACGGGCATAGCCGACGCCGAAGACGGTCGAGAGCGCGGTTGCGATCATCCGGGCAGCCTGACGGTCGCGACCGCCTGTGCCGCAAGCCCTTCGCGGCGTCCTTCGAAGCCCAGGCCCTCCGTCGTCGTCGCCTTCACGCTGACGCGCGCGACGTCGAGCTTGAGGATCTCCGCGATGCGCGCCCGCATCGCCTCGCGGTGCGGTCCGACCTTCGGCCGCTCGCAGATGATGGTGACGTCGCAATGCGAGATCGCGCCGCCCTTGGCCGTCACCAGCGACGCGGCATGGGCGAGGAATTTCCACGACGGCGCGCCGCGCCAGCGTTCGTCGCTCGGCGGGAAGTGCTGGCCGATATCGCCTTCGCCGATGGCGCCAAGGATGGCGTCGGTCAGCGCGTGCAGTCCGGCATCGGCATCGGAATGGCCTTCGAGCCCGTGATCGTGCGCCACCTTCACGCCGCAGAGCCAAACGTGATCGCCCGCCGTAAAGCGGTGGACGTCGTAGCCCATGCCGGTGCGGCTCTCGCCCAGCCGGGCACGCAAATGCATTTCGGCGAGAGCGAAGTCCTTGGGTTCCGTCACTTTCATGTTCACGTCTTCGCCCGGAACCGCCGTGATGTGCAGCCCCGCCAGTTCGGCCAGAGCCATGTCGTCCGTGACATCCTGCGCGGCATAGTGCCGGTGCGCGCGCAATATTTTCGTGAACTTGAATCCCTGCGGTGTCTGCGCGCGATGCAGGCCTTCGCGCGACACCGTCGTCCATTTGCTATCCTCGGATCGCTTGAGGGTGTCGGCAACCGCGAGCAGCGGAACCGCGGCGTCGCTACCGGATTCCAGCGCGGCGATCACGCCGGCGATCACGTCCGTGGACACCAGCGGCCGCGCCGCGTCGTGGATGAGGACAATGTCGGGCAGGGCGCCCGCGAGCGCTTCGAGGCCGCGCCGCACCGATTCCTGCCGCGTCGCGCCGCCGACGATGGGCGCGAGCAGGTCCAGGCCCTCGACCGCCTCCGCATAGGCGCGGTCCTGGTCGGGACCGATCGCGACCTGGATCGCGGTCACCTTGGGATGGCGCGCGAACGCCTCGATCGACCGACGCAGAATCGGCTTGCCGAGCAGCGGCGCATATTGTTTCGGCACCGGGCCGCCCGCCCGTTCGCCCCGGCCGGCGGCCACGATCAGGACGGCGATGCCAGACATGGCTTCTCCCAAATCAGCCGGAACTGGGTAGCACGAAAGCGCCGTTCAGCAAGGAAAAGCAGAGCTCTACACCGCACTGCAACAATGTTGTTGCCCAGTTTGTGACCAATGAACTAGACTGCCTATTCAATAGGCATGGTGACGATGGCAGGCGACCAATTTCAGCTCAAGGAGGCGGCAGCAACGGCGGCGATCGCTGGAGCCTTGCCTATGCCCATTTTGGTGGTCGGTCCCGACCTGCATATTCTCTTCGTCAATCCGGCGGCGGAGCAGTTTTTCGACACCGGCGCCGGACTTCTGGTCCGCCAGAATCTTACCGATCTCGTACCCTTCGGCAGCCCCCTGCTGCAACTCGTCGCCCAGGCGCGGGAACGCGGCGCCTCGGTCAGCGAGCGCAATGTCGACCTGACCACGCCGCGCAACGGCGAACGCGTGGCCGATGTAAACGTCACACCGCTCCCGGAACCGGAGGGTGCCGTCGTCGTCATCCTCCAGGAGCGCAGCCTCGCCCAGCGCATCGACCGCCAGCTTCTGCATCGCGGCGCCGTGCGCTCGATGCACGGGATGGCGGCGGTGCTGGCGCACGAGATCAAGAACCCGCTCGCCGGCATCCGCGGCGCGGCGCAACTGCTCGAGGAATCCGGCAGCGACGCCGACAAGACGCTGACGCAACTCATCTGCGACGAGACCGACCGCATCCGGGCCCTGATCGACCGGATGGAATCGTTCGGCGACACGCGCGCCATGCCGCGCACGCCGGTGAACATCCACGAGGTGCTCGACCGCGTGCGCAAGGTGGCGGAGACCGGCTTCGCCAAGGGCGTGACCATCGTCGAATCCTTCGATCCGTCGCTACCGCCGGTGCTGGGCGATCGCGACCAGCTGATCCAGGTGTTCATGAACCTGGTGCGCAATGCCGCCGATGCGCTGCCCGAGGCCGGCGGCGAAATCACGCTGACGACCGGCTATCGCCCTGGCGTGCGCTTCGGCGCCGCGGTCGCGGGCGAGCGGCTCAGCCTGCCGCTGGAAGTGACGGTGCGCGACAACGGCTCCGGCGTGCCGCCGGATCTGATGCCGAATATTTTCGATCCCTTCGTCACCACCAAGCCGCGCGGCTCGGGCCTCGGCCTTGCGCTGGTCGCCAAGATCGTCGGCGACCATGGCGGCGTGATCGAGTGCGAGTCCGGACCGCGCCGGACGATATTCCGAATCCTTCTGCCCAAGGCGGCGGAACAGAGCGAGGGAGGCTGATTTGCCAGCCGGATTGATTCTCGTCTGCGACGACGATTCCGCCATCCGCACGGTGCTGAATCAGGCGCTCGGTCGCGCCGGATACGACGTGCGCACGACAGGCACGGCCGCCGGCCTTTGGCGCTGGGTTTCCGCCGGCGACGGCAATCTCGTGATCACCGATGTCGTGCTGCCGGACGAGAACGGCTTCGATCTCATTCCTCGCATCAAGAAAATCCGGCCCGACCTGCCGGTCGTGGTGATGAGCGCCCAGAATACGATCCTGACCGCGATCACCGCGACGGAACGGGGCGCGTTCGACTACCTGCCCAAGCCTTTCGACCTGAAGGAGCTGACCTCCGTCGTCCAGCGCGCGCTTGCCTCGCCCACGGCCAAACGCGACATCACCGCCGAGCAGCGCGGCGAGGACCGGTTGCCGCTGATCGGCCGCTCGCCCGCCATGCAGGAGATCTATCGCGTCATCGCGCGGCTGACGCAGACCGACCTCACCGTCATGATCATGGGCGAGAGCGGCACCGGCAAGGAACTGGTCGCGCGTGCGCTGCACGATTACGGCAAGCGCCGCCACGGGGCCTTCGTCGCGGTCAATATGGCCGCGATCCCCAAGGAGCTCGTCGAAAGCGAGTTGTTCGGCCATGAGCGCGGCGCCTTCACCGGCGCGACCAATCGCGGCGTCGGCCGCTTCGAACAGGCCGAAGGCGGCACGCTGTTCCTGGACGAGATCGGCGACATGCCGCTCGAAGCGCAGACGCGCCTGCTGCGCGTGCTGCAACAGGGCGAATACACCACGGTCGGCGGCCGCACGCCGATCAAGACCGATGTCCGCATCATCGCCGCGACCAATCGCGACCTGCGCCAGCTCATCCAGCAGGGCCTGTTCCGCGAGGACCTGTACTACCGCCTCAATGTCGTGCCGATGCGGCTGCCGCCTCTGCGCGAGCGCGCCGAGGATGTGCCCGATCTCGTGCGCCACTTTTTGCGCAAGGCGGAGGACGAGGGCCTGCCGTCGAAGCGGCTCGAACCCGAGGCCTTCGACATGCTCAAGCACTATCGCTGGCCGGGCAATGTGCGCGAACTCGAAAACCTTATCCGGCGCCTCGCGGTGCTTCATTCCGGCGACGTCATCCCGACCGCGGCGATTTCCGCCGAACTGAAGGAGCCGGCGCGCATCCGCGATGCTGACGACGGCGACGAACCGGTCTCGCTGAGCACCGCGGTGGAACGCCACCTGACCAAATACTTCCTCGCGCAAGGCGAGAAGCTGCCGCCGCCTGGCCTCTACGACCGCGTGCTGCAGGAGATCGAACGTCCGCTGCTGTCGATCTGCCTGGCCGCGACGCGCGGCAACCAGATACGCGCGGCGCACCTGCTCGGCCTCAATCGCAATACCTTGCGCAAGAAGATCCGCGATCTGGGGTTGGAAGTGATACGGGGCCTGCGCGTCGATTAGGACGGCCAGGGCTTAACCCTGTTGCGCTGCCGCAACGCAGCATTCTTGCAACATCCTGTGGCTTCGCTACACTGTGGCGGATAATTGAACGCCGCTAGCGATTTAGGCGGTTTTCAGCGGAACCCGATGACAACTGCGAACCTTGTGGCAGAGCCGTCCCCAGGCGGCATGCTGAATTGGATACGGGCCATTTCGCGCTCGTCGCTGCTGGATTTCGGCGTCGCCATCCTGGCAGTCCTGTCCGGCTTTCTCACTTACGCAACAGTCACGGGCGTGGGCCCGGTCGCACCGACCGCGGGCGTGCTGACGGCGCTGCTGCTGCTCAATCTGACGCTCGGCCTCGCTTTGGCGGCGCTGATCGCCTGGCGCGTGATCCGATTGTGGATCGCGCGCAATGCCGGAACGGCCGGCGCCCGCCTGCATGTCCGGCTCGTCCTGATCTTCAGCACCATCGCCGTGGTGCCGGCGATCCTGGTCGCGATCTTCTCGACCGTGACCCTCAATCTCGGCATCGAGGGATGGTTCTCCGACCGCGTCCAGGCGGCGATCAACAACACCGAGATCATCTCGGGCCGCTACATGCTCGAAAAGGGCAGGGGCATCGCCAACGACGCCATCCAGATGATGCTGGCGCTGGAGAGCGATCCCACGCTGCTCGACGAGCATCACCAGATCAAGACCGGGCAGATGTTCGCCAGGCTGGCGGACATGGCGGAGAAGCGCGGCCTGCTGGGTTCCTTCATCATCGACAGCCACGGCGACTACAAGGGCAGCAACACGAACTTCAAATATTCCGCGGCGAAAAAGCCGAGCGCCAGCGATCTGGCCTGGGCCGCCGCGAATCCGTCCGCCATCACCTATGGCGACCGCAAGACTGGCATCATGTACGCGCTGATCCGCGTCTCGCTGCTGAACGACGCCTATCTTCTCGTGGCGCGCCCGGTCGATGCGGACGTGTACGACTACTACAAGCGCTCGACGGCGGCGGCGAACGAGTATTTCCGGCTGAAGCAGAACCTGTCCGAGGTCCAGCTCATCTTCGCCGCGCTCTACATCGTCGTTTCCCTGGTCATCCTTTTGGCCGCCATCTGGCTCGGCCTGTGGGCGGCGAACCGGCTGGTGCGGCCGATCTCCAGCCTCATCGGCGCCGCCGAGCGGGTCACGGGCGGCGATCTCAAGGTGCAGGTCGAAGTCGAGCGCGACGACGACGAGGTCGGCGTGCTCGGCCGCGCTTTCAACCGCATGATCAACCAGCTCGACGCCCAACGCTCGGCGCTGGTCTCCGCCAATCGCCAAAACGACGAGCGGCGCCGCTTCACCGAGACGGTGCTGGCCGGCGTCAGCGCCGGCGTGATCGGCCTCGACCATGACGGCATGATCACCATCGTGAACCGTGCTGCGGCGCGCCTGCTGAACGCCGCGCCGGAGGAACTGGAAGGGCGCCACTATTCGGAATCGGTGCCGGAGCTGGCGGCGCTGGTCCGCCGCGCGATCTCCGAACCCGTCGGCCGCGCCGGCGGCGAGGTGACGGTCAAGCGCGGCACCACCACGCGGGCACTCAGTGTCCAGGTGTCGAGCGAGCGCGGGCCCGACGGCAGCGGCTATGTCGCGACGTTCGACGACATCACCGATCTGGTATCGGCGCAGCGCACCGCCGCCTGGGCCGACGTCGCGCGGCGCATCGCGCACGAGATCAAGAATCCGCTGACCCCGATCCAGCTTTCGGCGGAGCGCCTGAAGCGCAAATATGCCAGCGAGGTCACGACGGACCCCGACGTTTTCGCGCAATGCACCGACACGATCATCCGCCAGGTCGGCGACATCGGCCGCATGGTCGACGAATTCTCCTCCTTCGCGCGCATGCCGACGCCGGTGATGCGGCGCGAGAACGCACAGGAATTGATCCAGCAGGCGGTGTTCCTGCAACGCGTCGCCAATCCCCAGATCGCCTTCGAGACGCGGCTGCCCAAGGAGGCCGTCTATTTCGAATGCGACGGACGACTGGTGGCGCAGGCGCTCACCAATGTGCTGAAGAACGCGGGCGAGGGCGTCAACGCGCGGCTCGCCAAGGGCGACGACCATCCTGGCCGCATCGTCATCGCGCTGGAGAAGACCGAGGACCGCGTCGCGTTCCGCGTCACCGATAACGGCATCGGCCTGCCGCACGAGCATCGCGACCGGCTGACCGAGCCCTATGTGACGACGCGCGCCAAGGGCACCGGCCTCGGCCTCGCCATCGTGCGCAAGATTCTGGAAGACCATGGCGGCGAACTGATCCTGCAGGACGCGGGTCACGACGCGGACGAGGGTGTCGAAACGGAGCACGGCGCGGAGGTCCTTCTGGTCTTCCCGCCGCGGCAGAAGAATTCGAAAGACAAGGGACTGGCGGATGAGCAAGAACGGATCGCAGATCGCGTCTGAAATCCTGGTCGTCGACGACGAAGAGGATATTCGCGATCTCATCTCGGGCATATTGCGCGATGAGGGCTACGAGACCCGCGTCGCCGGCGACAGCGATGGCGCGCTCAACGCGGTGCGCGTGCGCCGGCCCCAACTCGTCGTGCTCGATATCTGGCTCCAGGGTTCCAAGCTCGACGGCATCCAGGTGCTCGACACCTTGAAGCGCGAGCAGCCCGACCTTCCGGTGGTGATGATCTCCGGCCACGGCACGATCGAGACCGCCGTCGCCTCGATCAAGAAGGGCGCCTACGACTTCATCGAGAAGCCGTTCAAGGCCGACCGTCTGATCCATGTCGTCGGCCGCGCGCTCGAAGCCTCGCGGCTGCGGCGCGAGGTGCAGGAGCTCAAGCTCAAGACCGGCGACGATTCCGAAATCGTCGGCCAGTCCTCGGCGATCAGCCAGGTGCGCCAGGCGATTGAGAAAGTGGCGCCGACCAACAGCCGCATCTTCGTCACCGGGCCGTCTGGCTCCGGCAAGGAAGTCGTGGCGCGCATGATCCATGCCCGTTCGCGCCGCGCCGGCAACGCCTTCGTCGCGATCAATTGCGCCACCATGGCGCCGTCGCGGATCGAGTCCGAACTGTTCGGTATCGAAGCCGGCGAGGGCCCCCGCAAGACCGGCATGTTCGAGCTCGCGCATAACGGCACGCTCTATCTCGACGAAGTCGCCGACATGCCGCTGGAGACCCAGGGCAAGATCCTGCGCGTGCTGGTCGACCAGACCTTCACCCGCGTCGGCGGCACGATGCGCGTGCAGGTGGACGCCCGCATTGTCTGCTCGACGACACGCGACCTGCGCGCCGAGATCGTGGCCGGCAAGTTCCGCGAGGACCTCTATCACCGGCTGAACGTCGTTCCGGTGCGCGTGCCGTCGCTGGCGGAGCGGCGCGACGACATTCCGCTGCTGGTCGCGCATTTCATGAAGCGGCTGTCGGCGACCTCGGGCCTCGCCATGCGCGAGATCGGCGACGACGCAATGGCGGTGCTGCAAAGCCATTCCTGGCCCGGCAATGTGCGCCAGCTGCGCAACATCGTGGAGCGCCTGTTGATCCTCGCCACCGATGACGCGGCGCAGGTGATCTCGGCCGACCTGCTGCCCGCCGATCTCGGCTCGAGCGCGCCCTGGGGCGGCGGGCGGGGCGGCGATCTGGTGATCTCGCTGCCGTTGCGCGAGGCGCGCGAGATATTCGAGCGCGATTATCTGGTGGCGCAGATCAACCGCTTCGGCGGCAACATCTCGCGCACCGCCGCCTTCATCGGCATGGAGCGCTCGGCGCTGCATCGCAAGCTGAAGTCTCTGGGCGTTGGCCCGAATGGGCGAGAGCAGGGCTTCAACGCGTGAGGCACAAGTGAGCAAGGGTTGGAACGGCCGCCCGCCGGCCGGGCGCATCGCCTATGTCGATGGCCGCTATGTGCGCCACGGCAGCGCCGCGGTGCATGTCGAGGATCGCGGGCTCCAGCTCGGCGACGCGGTCTATGAGGTTTGCGGCGTTGACGACGGCTTTCTGATGGACGAGGACGAGCATCTCGACCGTCTCGAACGCTCGCTGCGCGAAATCGAGATCGCCTTGCCGATGCCGCGCAATGCGCTGAAGCTCGTCATGCGCGAGCTGGTCCGCCGCAACGGCGTGCGCAACGGCTTGCTCTATCTGCAGATATCCCGCGGCGTCGCCCGCCGCGACCACCCGATTCCCAAGGCCGCGCCGCGCCCAAGCCTCATCCTGACGGCGCGGTCGGTTCCGCCGGGAGAGTTCGAGAAGCGCCGGCAGGACGGGGTGACGGTCATCTCGCGTCCCGACGAGCGCTGGGGCCGCCGCGACATCAAGACCGTCCAGCTCCTGCCCAATCTCCTGGCCAAGACCGCGGCACGGCGGGCAGGGGCCTATGAGGCCTGGCTGGTGGACGCGGCGGGGTTCGTCACCGAGGGCAGTTCGACCAATGCCTGGATCGTCGACGCCCAAGGGAACTTGCGGACCCGCCCGCTCAGCCATGCCATCCTGCCGGGGGTCACAAGGCGGGTGATCCTGGAGGCGGCGGAGGCAGCCCAGCTACCCGTTGTGCAGGAAGCCTTCTCCCTGGATGAAACCCATACCGCCCGTGAGGCTTTCATTTCGTCGGCGACCGGCGTCATGCCGGTCGTCGCGATCAACGGCCGTCCGGTCGGCAACGGCAAACCCGGCCCGGTGACGCGGCGGGTGCAGGAACTCTACGGCCTGACTTCGGCGGGGCGCGCCGCGAAAACGGGCACTTAGCCCTTTCGCAAACGCAGCAATGCGGCCTATGCTAGCGCAAGTGCTTCGCAGGGGCGCGGCGCACAATCACTTGGAATCCCCGATGAGCGAAAAACAACAAAATCTGCAAGACACGTTCTTGAATGCAGTCCGAAAAAGCAAATCGGCCGTTACGATCTTTCTGGTCAACGGCGTAAAGCTTCAGGGGAACATCACGTGGTTCGACAATTTCTGCGTTCTTCTGCGCCGGGACGGCCAGGCGCAGCTCGTCTACAAGCACGCGATCTCGACCGTCATGCCGCTGGGACCGATCCAGCTGCAGGAGGAGACGGCGGCCGAGAAGGAAAACGCATAAGCCGTAAACAATCCGGATTCGACGATGCGCGCGACAGCGTGCGCACCGCCTTTGTCATTCATGTCGAGCCGAAAGCGCGCGCCGCCGGTGCACGCCTCGATCGCGACGCGCAGGCGCGTCTCGAAGAGGCGATCGGCCTGACGGCGGCGATCGGGCTTCATGTCGTTGAGAGCTTGATCGTGCCGCTGGTGCGGCCGACGCCGGCGACGCTGATCGGCAGCGGCAAGGTCGAGGAGATCGCGGGGCAGGCGAAAGCGCTTGAGCCGGAAGTGATCATCGTCAACGCCCAATTGTCGCCGGTACAGCAGCGCAATCTGGAAAAGGCCTGGAGCACGAAGGTCCTCGACCGCACCGCGCTGATCCTCGAGATCTTCGGCGAGCGGGCGCGCACCCATGAGGGCCGGCTGCAGGTCGAACTGGCGCATCTGAGCTATCAGCGTTCGCGGCTGGTCCGGTCGTGGACCCATTTGGAGCGGCAGCGCGGCGGCTTCGGCTTTCTCGGCGGTCCTGGCGAAAGCCAGATCGAGACCGACCGGCGGCTGATCAACGACCGCATCGTCCGCATCAAGAAGGATCTCGAAAGCGTCAAGCGGACGCGCGGACTGCAGCGCCAGGCGCGCAAGCGCGTGCCTTATCCGGTGATCGCGCTGGTCGGCTACACCAATGCCGGCAAGTCGACGCTGTTCAACAAGCTGACCTCCGCCGACGTTCTCGCCAAGGACCTCTTGTTCGCGACGCTCGATCCGACCATGCGCGGCCTGAAGCTGCCGAACGGGACGCGGGCCGTGCTGTCCGACACGGTGGGCTTCATCGCCGACCTGCCGACCGAGCTGATCGCCGCCTTCCGCGCCACGCTGGAAGAGGTGCTGGAGGCCGATGTGATCGTCCATGTCCGCGATGCCAGCCATGCCGAGAGCGCCGCCCAGAAGGCCGACGTGCTGAAGGTCCTGGCCGACCTCGGGGTCGAGACCGATGGCGAACGCCCCTTCATCGAAGTCCTCAACAAGATCGACCGGATCGAGCCGGACGTGCGCGCCGGCCTCTTGGCCGGCAACGCGCGGGCCGGCGGACCGGTCGCGGTGTCGGCGCTGACGGGCGATGGCCTCGACCAGCTTTTGCGCCGGTTCGAGAGCGAGGTGACACATGCCAACATCCAGTATCGCCTGACGCTGCCGCACGCCGATGGCGAGGGACTGGCCTGGGCCTATCGCCATGCCCAGGTGCGCGAGCGGCGTGAAGCCAAGTCCGGCGTCGAGCTTCTGCTCACAATCCCTCCACAGGAGACGGCCCGCTTCGAAGCGCGCTTCGGGAAGAATTTGTCGACAGAGTAGGGCGTTAGGGTGTGGACTTCGTGTGAATAACCGTGCGCATCGAGGGCACGCACAATGGGGATGAAACGGTGCATCGTGCTGGTCGTGCTGCTTGCCGGCGGCCAAGCCCAGGCCGGGCCGCGCGACGATGTCGTCGACGTTCTGGCCAAGTGCACGGATGTGACCGACCGGGAAGCCCGGATCGAATGCTACGACCGGGCCGCGCCGCAGCTTCGGGCCGCGGCCGGTCTGCCGCCCGTGGGTCAGGTGCCAACACAGACGCCGCTGCCGGTCCAGACCGAAGCAGCACCCCAGCAAGCTGCGCCGCCGCCTCCGGAGGCTTCGCCGCCACCGCCACAGGAAGGATCGTTCCTCGGTTCCCTCGATCCGTTCGGCGCGGACGCGCCGGCGGCGCCACTTCCGGCCCAGATGGCCTATCAGCCGATCGGGCAGGAGATCCTTCCGCTCACCATCGGCGTGACCGACTATGACGTCGTCCCGGGCGGGCCGTTCACGGTGACGCTGGCCAACGGCCAGGTTTGGCGCGAGCGCAACGGCCATTCCGAAACCCCGCCCTTCAAGTCCGACGGCAGGAATTACGTGCGGATCGAGCACGGACTGATCGGCGGCTACGACCTCTACCTCGTGGGCTATGGCAGGCTCTACAAGGTGATGAGGGTCAAGTGACGCTTTCGGTCTTGGCCCGCTGCCAGAGCGCCTCCATCTCGGCGAGCGTCGCCTCCTTCGGCGTTCGGCCCTGGCGGGTGAGTTCCGCCTCGATCCAGCGGAAGCGGCGGGTGACCTTGGAATTCGTTGTCCGCAGAGCGGCTTCCGGGTCGACCTTCAGATGCCGCGCCAGATTGGCAACGACGAAGAGCAGATCGCCGACCTCGCCTGCGATCTCGGCCTGCGATGCGCCGGCGGCCTGGGCCTCGACGATCTCCGCCGCTTCCTCGGCCACCTTGTCGAGGACAAGCTTGGCGGAATTCCAATCGAACCCGACGCTTGAGAGGCGTTTTTGAAGCTTCTCCGCACGGACCAGCGCGGGTAAAGCGAGCGGAACATTGTCCAGCACGCCGGCCGGGCCCTCGGCGCCGCGCTCGGCCGCCTTCAGCGTCTCCCAGGCGGCGGTCTGCGCCCGGGAATCCGCCGGCACATCCGCGTCGCCGAAGACATGCGGATGGCGGCGGATCATCTTGGTGGTGATCGCCTCGACCACGTCGCCGAAGGCGAACAGTCCGCGCTCCTCGGCCATCCTGGCGTGGAACACGACCTGGAAGAGCAGGTCGCCGAGCTCGTCCTTCAGGCCGGCCCAGTCCTTGTCCTCGATCGCCGCCGAGACCTCATAGGCTTCCTCGATGGTGTAGGGCGCGATGGTCTCGAAGGTCTGCTCGACGTCCCACGGGCAGCCGCCCTCGGGCGCGCGCAGGCGGCGCATGATGTCGAGGAGGGCGGCGAGGTCCTTGCTGGGCGCGGTCATGCCGCTTGATAGCGCATCCGGCGCGGTCGCGGGCCCCACGGCCGGCCGGATTCACAGCTAAAGATCGCCTCGGCCGCCCTCGGCCTTGAGGGCGGCCATGGCCTTGCCGACGAAGTCCCACAGCGCCGGATCCATCGGCAGCTTTGCCTGGGCGTCGGGATCGGCCATCGCGTCCTTCCAGACCTTCGCCGCGCGCTCGCCCAAAGCGGGATCGCCCTGGGTGAATTGCCGTGTCAGCGCCGCCCAGCGCCGCGCCAGATCGGCCGCCGCGGGCGAGGCCGGATCGCCTTGGGCCATCAGGCCGCGGGCTTCGGCGAACAATCCGTCCCATTGCCGGGCTATAGCGTCGGGATCGTGGTCGCCGGCGCGGGCCTTGAGGGCTTCGAGATCGCCGGGTTCGTAGTGCTTGGCGATCAACGGATCGAAAATCGCGTTCATGTCGTCCTTGCCGGGTTTGGCCGTCATCGTCGTCTCCGTGGTCAAAGTTGCGAGATCGTCGATGGTGAGCGCCTCGTTCCGCGCGAGCTTGGCCCGCGCCGCGCGGACCAGGCCGAGGGCGAGGGCGGTCTTTTCCGCCTCCCGCGCCAGCGCCTGTTCCTGGAGCGCCAGGACAAGGTCCAGCCCGACGCCGCGGCCCGACATCAAGCCGGCAATGCGCGCCAGCGGCAGACCGAGCCGCTTGAGCGCGATCACCCGATGCAGGACCGAAAGTTCGGCCGGACCGTAGACCCGCCAGCCGGCCGCGGTCCGCCTGGGCGCCATGAGTTTATGCTGCTCGTAGAGCCGAAGCGCCTTGACGGTGACGCCGAGCCGCCGGGCGGTTTCGGACGGACTGAGATCGCGGTCCATGAAACGAAGACACTCACATCGACGGCGCCGGGGTGTAGGGGCGGACCCAGGGGACGGCGCAAGGGCTTTGGGCTGCTATTCGGTTTATCGTATAAGTAATATTATGGGAAATTATAGATATGGCGCATTGGCTGTTGTCGTCGTTGGGCCTCGCAGTTACGAGCTATCCGCTGCGCAGACGCCCGCCACGAGCGCCTCGATCTTTGCGATCTCGTCCTTCAGCGCCGCCTTCGCCGCTCGCATCGCCTCCGAATACCGCCCGTGGCGGCGGCGGTTCTGGTTGCCGGGTTGGGCGCCGCGCCCGCGCGGTGATGGCAGCTTCGGCGGGTGCTGGCGCGGGCGGCCGCGCTTGCGGGGCTCGGAGCAGGGCGAGGCCTGGGTCATTTTCCGCTATTCGAACCCCCGAAATTTTGAGGGGTGTCCCCCTCCCCTTCGGCACCCTGCCCCTCGATGCCCTGCCGCGCGACAGTCCGGTCCACGGCACTGTCCCGGCCGATGCTTGCCTCCCCAGCGTCGTCCGGCACGCCGTCGTCCGCGTCGTCTTCCTCCGGATCGGGATACAGCACCGGCCAGTCGTCGCCGTCCTTCATGCCGTGCGCCTTCATCCAGGTCTCGACGATCTGCTGGGTGCGGTCGGCGCGTTGGAGGCTCTCGACCGGTCTTTGCGGCGTTACGGCGCGCGGGCGGGGCGGCCCGATGCGGGCCGGCGGTGCGTGAACCTCCGTCCGGCAGATGGTCACGTTGCTGGTGTGCTCGCCCTTGAGCTTGGCCAGCGCCATGCCGACCTTGGCGCTCACCTTCATGAAGGCGATGGCCCGGTTATAGGCAAGGTCCTGACCGGCATCATCTTCTTTTCGGCTGATGGATTGGGCCAGTTCGAGGCTCTTGCGCGCGGTCTCCTGCGCGGATTCCAGCACGGCTTCCAGGGCCGCAACGCCGCGGGGAGTGTGGTTCGTCATCGTCTCTCCGTCCCAAAACCTGTCCGGAACAAAACTAGAACAAGATTGTAGGGAAGGGCAAGTGCAATCTGTGCGGGCGGTCAAATCGGTACCATCCGCCACGCTTTCAAACGGGACGGCGCAGAGCTTAACTCCCCGGAGCGTCGGAATCGTGCGATATTTCCGCAGCGCACGTCCTCGCCCCTAGCTGCGCCGGTGAACTCGATGAAAGCCAACCCCGACAAGTTTCCGACCCTTAAAGTCGACAAACGGAAGGTCGTCGAAAGCATCCTCTATATTCTGGAGAATTTCGTCGGGTTTTCACAGTACGATATCGTGAAATCGGTGTTTCTGGCGGACAAGTCCCACCTTGTGCGGTACGGACGCCCGGTCACCTTCGATACCTACTACGCGCTGAAGGATGGGCCGGTGCCGTCATTCACCTATGACGCGTTGAAACCGACTTTCGATTTCAAGAAGGAGTTCGGTGAGGAGCGTCCATGGATTTCCGTGCCGGACCGCGATAACCCGAAAATCCAGAAGTTCATAGGCGCACGCCGAAAGGCAAACAAACAACTTCTGTCGGAGACCGACATGGAGCTGCTCAACGAAGCCGCAGGAACGGTGCAGTTGCTCGACTTCAGTCAGATACGGCGCTTAACGCATCAAGACCCGGCTTATGAAGAGGCTTGGAAGCGTCGCGGTGATGCCGAGCGCGCACAGATCAAGATGCAGCTTCTCGGCGCCAATGACGAGCAGGTCGAGAACTTGATCTACATCTCTCGCCATAGCGTGTGATGTTCGGCGTTGGGGACGTCGTGGGCTTCTGGACTGAAGATGTCGTGAATCCGGGCGACGACGGCGGAAGCTTCAAATACCATCTTTGCGTCGACGCCCATGCTGGGTTGCATCTATTCGTTTGCAGCGATGGCTATCCATTCGATTTCGAACTCCCAAGGCATCGTTGCCCCGGCCTCTCGCGTGAAATGAGCTATATCTCGCTGTCGCGGGTCATCCAAAGAAGAGATCTGCCCAGAAAACACAAGATGGCTTGTCGGGTTTCCGACGAATTCCTGCGGGAACTCCTCGACTATATTCCAAAGGCCAAATCGCTACCGGCACAGGACAAGCTGGCAGTCACCATCGGAATTGCCGCGCATCTCAACATGGCATCCTGACGCCCGCACAGCAGGTGTCCTTACGCAATCGTCACCACCATCCCGTCATAGGCCGGCTCGATGCCCGGCGGCAGTTCGGCGGCCAGCGTCGCGTAGTCGAGGTCGACATGCATGTTGGTCAGGATGGCGCGGCGCGGCTTCACGCGGGCGATCCATTCCAGCGTGCGCGCGACATGGGCGTGGCTGGGATGCGGCGTGTAGCGCAGCGCGTCGACGATCCAGCACTCCACGCCGTCGAGCGCGGCGAAGGCCGCGTCGTCCAGCGCGTCGACGTCGCTCGAATAGGCGATCGGCCCGAACCGGAAACCGAGGCTGCGGATGCGGCCATGGCCCTGGTGGAAGGCGAGCACCGGGACCGGACCGCCCTTCCCTTCGATCGCGAACGGCGTGAAAGGCTCGGCGATCTGGATGGCGTTGAGGATCGGCGGATAGTCGCTGCCGGCCGGCTGCACGAAGCAATAGCCGAACCGCGCCAGCACGCCCTCATAGGCGATCGCGTCCGCGTAGACGTCGACACGCCGGCGCATGTTCAGCGCCACCATGCGCAGATCGTCCAGGCCGTGGAGCTGGTCGGCATGGTCGTGGGTGATGAGGACGCCGTCGAGCGTGGAGACATGGGCGTCGATCAACTGCTCGCGCATGTCGGGCGCGGTGTCGACCAGGACCCGCGTGGCGCCGGCGGCGGCGGTGCGCGTCACTAGGATGGAACAGCGGCGGCGGCGGTTCTTCGGGTTGGCCGGATCGCAGGCGCCCCAGAAGCCCGCGCCGTCCGCGCCCCCGATGCGCGGCACGCCGCCGGAGGAGCCGCAGCCGAGGATGGTGACGCGGAGGGTCATCCCGGCCTCCGCACCTTGGTGAACAGGCGGAAGAAGTTGTCCGTCGTCGCGGCGGCCAGCGCGTCGGCGCTCACGCCTTTGAGCCCAGCCAGCAGCGCCGCCGTGTTCACGACGAAGGCCGGTTCGTTGCGCTTGCCGCGAAAGGGAATGGGCGCGAGGAAGGGGGCATCGGTCTCGACCAGCAGGCGCTCCAGCGGCACGGTCTTGAGGACGGCGCGCAAGTCGTCGGACTTCTTGAACGTCGCGATGCCGGAGACCGAGATGAACATCCCGAGTTCGACCGCCGCGTCGGCCAGGCGCTGCGTGCCGGTGAAGCAGTGGATCAGGCCGGTGAAGGGCTTGGCCGCCATTTCCTCGCGCAGCACCGCGATGGTCTCGTCGTCGGCGTCGCGGGTGTGGACGATGACGGGAAGCCCGGTCCGCCGCGCGGCGTCGATATGCTCACGGAAATTCGCGACCTGTTCGGCGCGCGGGCTGTGCTCGTAGAAATAGTCGAGGCCGGTCTCGCCGATGCCGACCACTTTGGGATGGCGCGCCGCTTCGATCAGCGGGCCCGGACCGTCGAGCAGCTCGTCCTTGGCTTCGTGCGGATGCACGCCGACGGAGCACCACACATCGTCGAAGCGTTCGGCCACCGCGCGCACGCCGGGGAATTTGGCCAGCGTGGTGCCGATGCTGACGCAGACCCCGACGCCCGCGTCCTTCGCCCGCGCCACGACCGCGTCGAGTTCGGCCGCGAATTCGGGGAAGTCGAGATGGCAATGGCTGTCGACGAGCATGGTCAGAGGGCCCCTGCCCGGCGGCGCGCCTGCGCCAGCTGCCCGGCGGCGCTCAGGAGCGTCTGGCGCGGCTCGAGATTGAGCGCGGCGGTGCGCGCGAAGGTGGCGTTCAGCCGGTTCAGGCATTCGACCCAGCGGTCGAGATGCACGCCGCCTTGCAGCGCACGGGCGCGGATGCGCGCCGTCAGCGCTTCGGCGAGGAATTCGCCGAAGCTCGCAAGCCCGTCGGTGACGCGGTAGAGCTTGTCGCCGAGCGCCAGGATCGCGGCGACGTCCGGCACCGCGGCGCGGTCGAGCAGGTTGTCGGCCTCGCGGGCGAGCGCCACGCTGTCGCCGCAGGCGAGGCGCAGCGCCATGCCGATCGAGCCGCCGGCCAGGCGCGCGAGCGCGGCGCGTTCGGCGGCGCCGGTGTTGGGCAGCAGCCGCTCCAGCTCGGCTTCCAGCAGCGCCGCGTCGAGCGGGCGCAGGTCGAGGCGCTGGCAGCGCGAGCGGATGGTCGGCAGCAGCCGGCCCGGTACATTGCTGAGCAGCAGCAGCATGGCGCGCGGCGGCGGCTCCTCCAGCATCTTGAGCAGCGCGTTGGCGGCGGCATCGTTCATGTCGTCGGCGGTGTCGACGATGGCGACGCGCCAGCCGCCGGCGCCCGAGGTCATGCCGAAGAAGCCGGAGAGCTTGCGCACGACGCCGACCGACAGATCGCTCATCAGCTTGCCGGACTCGTTGAGGCCGCGCTTGAGGACGAGAAGGCCCGGATGCGCGGCGACGGCGATCCGGATCGCATTGGCTTCGCGCTCGGGAACCGAAAGATCTTCGGGACCGTCCGCGGTCGCGCCATGGGCAAGGACGTAACGCGCGATGCGATAGGCGAGCGTCGCCTTGCCGATGCCCGGCGGACCGGTGATCAGCCAGGCGCCCGGCGGATGCCCGCCCCGGATCGCGCGCGCGGCGCGGGCCAAGGCGGCGTCCTGGCCGACGAGACGCAGCGTCTCGCGCGGGTGCGCGAAACCCTCGACGCGGTCGGTCTCGGGGATGTCTTCGGATTTGCTCTTCGCGCGCGGCGCCATGATCGATGATCCAAGCTACTTACCAACCATCCAAAATCCGTCATGGCCGGCCCTGTGCCGGCCATCCCTTAGCACGATCGGCGGAGGTGTTCATGGGTCGCCGGGACAAGCCCGGCGATGACGGCGGAAATAATGGGAATAGGTGCTCAATTCACAACTTGAACCGTCCCGCGACGGCCCGCCAGATCGCGGTGGCCAGCGCGTCCATATCGATGGCCGCATCGATCACGACGCAGCGCTCGGGGTCGCGGCGCGCGATGGCGAGGAAGGCCTGGCGCATGCGCTCATGGAAGGCGAGGTCGAAAGCCTCGAAGCGCATGTCCTTGGAGCGGCCGGCGGTGCGGGCCAGCCCGATCTCGACCGGGATGTCGAGGATCAGCGTCAGGTCGGGGCGGAAGCCGTCGAGCACCAGGGTTTCCATCCGGCGGATCGTCTCGCGCGCCAGGCCGTGGCCGGCGCCCTGATAGGCATAGGTGGAATCGGTAAAGCGGTCGCAGACGACCCATTTGCCGTCCGCCAGCGCCGGCTTGATCGTGCGCGCGACATGGTCGGATCGCGCGGCGAACATCAGCAGGCTCTCGGTCAACGCGTCCCAGCGCTTGGGATCGCCGTTGAGCACCAGCTTGCGGATGTCCTCGGCGCCCGGCGAACCGCCCGGCTCGCGCGTGGCGACGACGTCGACGCCGCGCTTTTCCAGCGCCGCGACCAGGCGCTTGATCTGGGTCGATTTGCCGGAGCCGTCGCCGCCTTCGAGCGTGACGAAACGCGCCCGCCGCTTCATTTGCCGCCGAACAGCGCGCGGATACCCTGGATCATGCGGCCGAAAATGCCGATCTGGTCGACCGGATGGGCGACATAAAGCGGAACGGTCAGGCCGGGAAAGTCCGGCGCGGTGACGACGAGCGTTCCGACCTGCTGGCCCTGCGCCAGGGGCGCCTTCAGCGGCGCGGTGTATTTCACCGAGACCTTCATGCCCGGCCGCGAGTCGACCTGGAGCGTGATCGCGACCGGCGCCTTCACGGTGAGCGGCACGGTCTTGTCGGCGCCGCCGAACACGTCCGCCGTCGCCACCGTGTCGCCGGGCTTGAACAAATCGTAGCGGCGGAATTCGCGAAAGCCGATCTCGATCAGGCGGGCGCCCTCGTCCGCCCGGTCCTTCTCCGAGGCGAGGCCGCTGACGACCAGGATGATGCGCTGTGCGCCGCGCCGCGCCGAGGCGACGAGGCCGTAGCCGGAGGCCGCGATATGGCCGGTCTTCAGGCCGTCGGCGCCAGGCGTGTTGAACAGCACGGGATTGCGGTTGGGCTGGTGGATGTTGCTCCAGATGAAGTCCTTCTCGCCGAAGAAGTGATAGAGCGCGGGATAATCGACGATGATGTGGCGCGCCAGCTTGGCGAGGTCGAAGGCGGACATCATCTGGCCCGCCGGCACGTCGAGACCATCGGGATTGACGAAATGCGACTGGTTGAGGCCGAGCTCGCGCGCCCGCTGGTTCATCATGCCGACGAAGCCTTCCACCGTGCCGCCGAGCGCTTCGGCCACGACGATGGTCGAGTCGTTGCCCGACACGACGATGATGCACTGGATGAGGTTCTCGACCGACATGCGGTCGCCGACATTGACGAAGCACTCCGAGCCGGAGCGCTCGCGCCACGCCCGCTCCGACACCGGGAAGGTGTCGGTGAGCTTCACGCGGCCGTCCTGGATCCGCTTGAACAGCATCTCGATGGTCATCAGTTTGCTCATCGAGGCCGGCGGCATCGGCGTGAAGGCGTCCTTGGCCCACAGCACCTGGCCCGTCTGCGCGTCCATCAGGATGGCGTGGTTTCCCGAAGTGGTGATCTCCGCCGCGGCGGGCGCGGCGGCGGCCAGCAGCAGGAACAGCGCGCCGAGCAGGCGATACCTCATATAGGCGACTCCGTTTGGAACTAGCGGTCGACGACGATTTGCGCGTCGTTACTACCAAGGCTCTCGACGCGGGCCAACGCGGAATCGGCCTCGCCCACATCGTCGAACGGCCCCAGCCGGACGCGGTAGAGCGTGCGCCCGTTCTGCACCACCGACGAGATCTGCAAGCCGCCGCCGACGCGGGCCTGCAGCCGCACGGCGTTCTGGTAGTTGCTGAAGGCGCCGGCCTGGACGTAGAGGTGGGTGACGCCGGGAACCGGAACCCGGCTGACGATGCCGGTCGGCTCGGTCACGACCGCGACATCGGCGCCGCGGATCGGCGGCGGCGGCGGAAGATCGGTGTTGGTGATCGGCGGCGCGACGGCGGTGCCCGGCACGGCGCCGAGCGCGGCGCTGGCGACCGCCCGGGTCGGCGCGGCGGGAACCGCGGAAGCGATTTCCGGCGGCGTCTCGTCCGGCGGCGGCCGCCCGCCCTGCAGGTCGGCGCGCCCGACGAAGGTCACGCGGACCCGCGCCGTGCCCTGCTGCTTGTAGCCCAGAAGATCGGCGGCGCGCTCCGACAGGTCGATGATGCGTCCCTTGGCGAAGGGGCCGCGGTCGTTGACGCGCACCACGATGGTCTTGCCGTTGTCGAGATTGGTGACGCGGACATTCACCGGCAGCGGCAGCGTGCGATGCGCGGCGGTCAGATCGCCGGCGGTGTAGACCTCGCCGTTCGCGGTGCGATGGCCGTAGAAGGTCGGGCCGTACCAGGAGGCGACGCCGGTCTCGTCATAGTCGGGCTGTTCCTTGGGGTAATACCAGGTGCCGTCGATCTGATAGGGCTGGCCGATCTTGTAGACGCCGGCATTGGGCGGGACGCTCACGCCGGGCTCCGGCGTGCTGGCGCAGGCAGCCGCCAGGACGGCCAGCGAAGCCACGGCGAGAAGCCGGCGCGCGTTGCGGATCATTGTCTCGAATCAAGCCGAAGGACGGCGGACACGATAGGCGAGGACCGGCCGGCGCTCAACGCCGCGAGCGCGGCGCGAGCATGAAGGCGACGTTGGGTTTTTAGATCGCTTGCGGAACGAATTCGGGAGTTCAGCTTGGCCCGCCACCCGAAGGGGTGGCGGATGGGGTGAGATTCGAACTCACGGTGACGTCGCCGCCACGCCGGTTTTCAAGACCGGTGCCTTAAACCGCTCGGCCACCCATCCGACTGGGATCGCTCGCTAACATGCTCGTGGGTGACGGTCCAGCAAGGACCGCAAGGGCGTCGCTCCGCACGCCTTCCGCCGCCCCATTTGTGCTTGAATTCCGGATTAGGTCCGGCGCAGGGTTCAATCCAGCCGGAAGCGTGGGGCCGATGCTGTTATCCAGTCGCGTGCGAAAAACAATTGCCATGGCGCTTCTCGCCGTCGGCCTGAGCGGAATTGCCTTTGCGGCGCAGGCCGCCGGCGCGCTCACCGCGTTCTCCTCCGAAGCGCAATTGCAGGGCTATCTCAAGCGGCTCAAACGGCCCCTGCCGCCGCCCCCTCCTCCGCCACCGGCGCCGCCGGCGCCGGGCTCGGCGATAGAATCCGTCATGGTCGCGACCGCGCCCGGCAGCATCACCAACAACCAGGAAACCGGCGTCGACGAGGGAGACATCGTCAAGCAGCACGGCGATACGCTGGTGATCCTTCGGCGCGGCCGGCTGTTCACCGTCTCGCTCGCCGGCGGCGCGATGAAGCCGGTGGATTCGATCGACGCCTATCCGCCCGGCCTCGACGCGCGCGGCGACTGGTACGACGAGATGCTGATCGCCAAGGACCGGATCGTCGTGATCGGCTACAGCTATGAGCGCGGCGGCACGCAGATCAACCGTTTCCACATCGACCCGGCGGGACACCTCGCCTTCGAGGACGCCTATCAGCTTCGGTCGAACGACTATTATTCGTCGCGCAATTACGCCTCGCGGATGATCGGCACGCGGCTGATCCTCTATTCGCCGCATTACCTGCCCTACGACGAGTCCCAAAGCCTTTCCGTGGTGCTGCCCGCGCTGCGCCGCTGGAACGGCAAGGGCGCGGCGCCCAGCTTCGAGCGGATCGGAACGGCGCACGAGATCTACCTGCCGCCGACGCTGCCGATCGACCTGATCGAGGCGATGCACACGGTGGTTTCCTGCGACACCGCCGCCCCGGTGCTGCGCTGCAAGGCGACCGGCGTGTTCGGGCCCGCGAACCGGACGTTCTATGTGTCGACGGACGCGGTCTATGTCTGGCTGTCGCCCTGGTGGGGAGACGAGAAACAGGACGGGCGCGCCGGGTCCCTGCTCTATCGCCTGCCGCTCGACGGCGGGGCGCCGCGGGCGGCGCGCGTGCGCGGCGCGCCGGTGGACCAGTTCGCCTTCCGCCAGGACGGCGCGATGCTGAACGTGCTGGTGCGCGAGGACGGCCGCGGCGACTGGATGTGGGCGCCGGAGCATTCGCGCGGCGCGGTCGCGCTGCTGCGGCTTCCGCTGTCGCTGTTCGGCGACGGCGGCGAGGCGGTGAGCGAACGGCATTATCGGGGCCTGCCGGCGAGCCGGGGCGGCTACGACTTCCACGACCGCTTCGTCGGCGACTATGTGCTCTATGGCGAGGGCAATGGCTGGGGCACGCCCGCGTCCTTCGACACCACGGTGATCGCCGCGCCGCTCCGTGGCGGCGAGGCGGCGGCGCTGACGCTGCCGCACGGCGTCGACCGGATCGAGGCGATGGGCGGCGACGCGGTGGTGATCGGCGGCGACGACAAGAACGTCTATTTCTCGGCCGTCGCGTTGGGCGGCCAGGCGCCGGTGCTCGGCGACCGCTATGTGCTGAAGGCCGCGGCGCAGGGCGAAACCCGCAGCCACGGGTTTTTCTTCAAGCCCGAAGGCGATCGGGGCGACGGTGTGCTCGGCTTGCCGGTCACCACCGCCGCCGATCCGGCTTACCGGCAATTGACCGACAGTTCCGCGGCCATGCTGTTCCTGCGGCGCAGCGGCGGAAAATTCGTCGGCCTGGGCGAACTCACGGCCAGCCTGAAGGGCGTCGCGGACGATGCCTGCGTCGCCTCCTGCACCGACTGGTACGGCAATGCGCGGCCGATCTTCCTGGGCGACCGTACCTTCGCGCTGATGGGCTATGAAATCGTGGAGGGCGCGATCGGGCGCGGCGATGTCCGCGAGACCGGCCGCGCGGTCTTCGCGCCGGCGCCCAAGCCGATGCCCGTGCGCTGAGAGGACAGGCCGAACATGCTCACCCGCAGGACGATGCTGGCAACGGGCGCGGCCCTCGCGGCGGCGCCCGCCATCGCCAAACCGCGGACCGGAGCGGACGCCGCCGCGCGGGCGCTGCACCAGAAGCTGGTCTGCCTCGACACCCATCTCGACACACCGGCGAATTTCGCGCGGCCCGGCTGGGACATCATGCAGCGCCATACGGCGGCGCAATTCAGCCAGGTCGATTATCCGCGCATGGTCGAAGGCGGGCTCGACGGCGGGTTCTTCGCGATCTACACGCCGCAGGGACCGCTGACACCGGACGGCATGATGGCGGCGCGCGACGCGGCGCTGCTGCGCGCCGCGGAGATCCGCGAGATGGTGGCGAAGAACGGCGCGCATTTCGAGCTCGCCTTCAAGCCGGGCGACGCCGCGCGCATCGCGGGCAAGGGCAAGCGGATCGTCTACCAGTCGATCGAGAATTCCTATCCGCTGGGGACCGACGTCACGCTGCTGCGCGGCTTCTATGCGCTCGGCGCTCGCATGGCGGGGCCGATCCATTTCAAGGACAACCAGCTCGGCGATTCCGCCACCGACAAGAGCCGCACCTGGAAGGGCCTGTCGCCGATGGGCCATGACTGGCTGGCGCTGTGCAACGAACTGGGCATCGTGCCCGACGCCTCGCATTCCTCCGACGACGTGTTCGACCAGATGGCAGCGGGCTCCAGGACGCCGGTCATCCTGTCGCATTCCGGCTGCCGCGCGGTGCACGACCATCCGCGCAACATCGACGACGCGCGGCTGAAGCGGCTCGCCGACATCGGCGGGGTCATCCAGATCAATTCGCTGAGCGCCTATCTGATCACCGTGCCGGACAATCCGGAGCGCGAGAAGGCGTTCGGCGCGATCTACGGCAAGCTGCGCGGGCTGGCCGACCTGTCGCCGGCCGATGCGCGGAAGGCGGTGGCGGAAGCCGGCGCCGCGATGAAGGCGCTGGGCGCGAAATATCCGCAGCCGCGCGCGACCTTCGACGACTACATGGCGCACATGCTGCACGCGCTGAAGCTGGTGGGGCCGGAGCATGTCGGCGTCGGCGCCGACTGGGACGGCGGCGGCGGCGTCACCGGCCTGGAGGATTGCGCCGACAATTGGAAGATCACCGCGCGGCTGCTCAAGGAAGGCTATCGCGAGGACGACCTGCGCAAGATATGGAGCGGCAATGTGCTGCGCGTGCTCCAGGCGGCGCAGGACGGCCGCGCCAAGCCGGCCGCCCCGCCGCCGCCGGCCGGAGGCGGTAAGTGAGCATCGCCGAAAGCGCGCTTGCCGGCCTGATGGGGCTGGCGGGGCGCGTGACGCCGGACTTCGTGAGCTTCGAGTCGGGCGCCCCTGCCCTCAAGGCGCGGTTTTAACCGAAGGCAAGATCAGGGCGTGGTCGCTCAGCCGCGACACCGGCTTCGGCCCGACGACCTATCTGCGCCCGCCGGGAATGACAGGCGCGCTACTTCACCTTCAGCGGCGGGGTGAAGTCAGCATAGCGCATCGGCTGGCGGGCGGCGTCGGCGACGGTCGCGTTGGCCGGCGGCGTCTCGTACTGCTTGTATTGCGGCACCTCGTCGAGGCGGGCGAAGCGGTAGCCTTCCTCGATCAGCGCCGGCACCACGGCCTCGACCAGCGCGCCGGACTGGCGGTGCACGCAATGCATCAGCACCACGCCGCCGTCGTGCCGGCGGATCTCGCGCAGATAGCCCTTGGCGCAGGTCTCCGCCGACCAGCCATGGTGCCAGCAGCTCCAGTCCGCCGCGCTCATCACATAGCCGTCGCCGGTCATCGAGATCTCGCCGCCATTCTCCCAATAGATCGGCCCCACATAGTTGCGCAGGATCGGATCGGCGTTGAGGATATCGGCATGCGCGGCGCGCCACGCGCCATAGGGCGCGCGGAAATAGAATTTGTCGGTCGGCTTCATCAGCGGCGCGATCAGGTCGTGCACGACACGAATCTGGCTGATGAGCCGTTCCGGATCGGCGTCGAAGCGCCGGTTCAGCAGCGGATGCGTCGCGCTGTGGTTGGCGAGCAGGTGCCCCTCGGCGGCGATGCGCGCCAGGATGTCGGGATAGCGCCGCGCCATCTCGCCGACGATGAAGAACGTCGCCTTCACGTTCAGCGCCTTCAGCGCGTCGAGCACCGCGGGCGTGTTGGCGTTGGGGCCGTCGTCGAAGGTGAGCGCCACGACATGGGCGTGGCGCAGGCCGGAATTGAAGATGTTCTTGGGCTGGAACAGCGCGATGCGGTCGTCGCCGGCCTGTTGCGCCGACGCCGTGCCGATCATCGCCGCGGCGAATGCCGCGCCGGCGATGAACCTCCAAAACCGCATCGCGCCCAACCCCTTGAACCGACCATGTCCTGATCCGGTACAACTCTAGAGGTCGGCGCCGACCGCAACAAGGCGGGCGCGGCAAACATGGCTAACGCGCGGCCAGGGCCAGGTTGTGGTTGCGAACCGGCAGGTCGCGGATGCGGATGCCGGTCGCCGCGAAAATGGCGTTGGCCAGGGCGGGCGCGACCGGCGGCACGCCCGGCTCTCCGCCGCCGCCCAGGGGCGCGTCGCTTTCGATCAGGTGGACCTCGATCTTCGGGCAATCGGCCAGCCGCACCATCTCATAGTCCGGGAAGTTCGCCTGGACGACGGCGCCCTGGTCGATGGTGATCTCGCCGTTCAGCGCGGCGGTGAGGCCGAAGACGATACCGCCTTCGATCTGCGCGGTCAGCCCGTCCGGGTTCACCGCCATGCCGGCATCGACGGCGGAGACGATGCGATCGACCTTGAGCGCGCCGCCGGGCCCGACCGTAATCTCCACGACATGGGCGACGATAGTCTGGAAGCACTCGAAGATCGCGATGCCCCGCGCGCGCCCCGGCGCCATCGGCGTGCCCCAGCCGGCCTTCTCGGCCACGGTGTCGAGAACCTTCAGATGCCGTGGCGCATTCGCGAGCAGCGCATGGCGGAATTCGAGCGGGTCCTTGCCGGCGGCGTGCGCCAATTCGTCGGCGAAGCTCTCGATAAAGAAGCCGTGCCACGACGCCTCGACGCTGCGCCACGGGCCGACCGGTACATGCGTCGCGACCTTCACCGTGCGGATCGCCTGATCGGGGACGCCGTAGACGATGTGCGCCTCGGTGTTCGCGCCCTCGTCGGTCGTGTAGTCGTTCAGCCAGGCGACGACGTTGCCCTTGCCGTCGAGCGCGCCCTTGAAACGGCTCGTGACATTGGGGCGATAGTAGTCGTGCTGCATGTCCTGGTCGCGGGTGTAGATCAGTTTGACCGGCGTGCCCGGCATCGCCACCGCGGTCTTCACCGCATGCTCGAGGAAATTGAAGAAGCCGGGAAGGCGCCGGCCGAAGCCGCCGCCCATCGGCATCAGGTGATAGGTCACCTTGTCGAGCGAAACGCCGGCCGTCCTGGCGCAGAAGGCGCGCGCGCCGAGGCCGTCCTGGGTGCCGGACCAAACTTCCAGCGCGCCGTCCTTCCACAGCGCCGTCGCGTTCATCGGCTCCATCGGGGCGTGCGCCAGGTACGGCACGGTATAGGTCGCCTCGACGACGCGGCTGCCCAGGAGGCCGCCGGCGCCGTTGCCCTTGGTGATGTCCTTCTTGAGGTCGTTGCCGGCGAGCGCGGCGGCGTGGCGCTTCGCAATTCCGGCCGATGTCACAACGCCGCTGCCGGCGGTGTCCCAGACCGGATCGAGCGCGGCGACCGCGTCGCGGGCGCGCCAGAAGCGGTCGGCGACGACGACGACGGCATCGTCCAATCGCACGACCTTCCCGACGCCGCGCGCCGCTTCGGCGGTGGCGCTATCGACCGATTTCAGCGTGCCGCCGAATACCGGCGATATCTTGATCGCGGCGTAGAGCATGCCGGGCTGTACGACATCGAGGCCGTAGGTCGTCGTGCCGTCGACCTTCCTGGGGATGTCGATGCGCGCGATGTTCCTGCCGACCAGGGTGTAGCGGCTCTTCGGCTTCAGCGACGGATGGGACGACGGCGTATAGGTCGCGGCGTCGGCGACCAGCGAACCGTAGCCGAGGCTGCGGCCGGAGGCGGCGTGAAACACCCGGTTCGCTTTCGTCGCGCAGGACAGCGGATCGACATTCCAGCGCGCGGCGGCGGCCTTGACCAGCATCTCGCGCGCCGCCGCGCCGGCGACGCGCATCCCGTAGACCCCGGTGAAGCGGACCGCCGAGGAGCCACCCGTCGTCTGCACGTTCACGTAAGCCGCCGCGGTGCGGAAGGCGTTGTCGACCACCCCGCGCAGGAAGGCCGGAACGGAATCGGGCGTGAGGCCCTGGCCTTCGAGGATGAAACCTTCCGCCAGCGCGCCGTTGGCGAACAGGGGATCGGGCGGCGCGGCCTCTATCCTGACCTTGCTCCAGTCGGCGTCGAGCTCTTCCGCCGCCATCTGCGACAGCGCGGTGTAGATGCCGGTGCCCATGTCGCAATGGGGTATGACGACGGTGACCGTGTCGTCGGCGGCGATCTTGATCCAGTTGGCGATGAAGCGCTCGTTCGGCTTGGCGGCGAGCGCGTCGGCCCGATCGAGCCGGTGGCTCGGCCATAAGGCATAGCCGACGACGAGAGCGCCGGTCGCGCCGAGGCCGCCGAGCAGGACCATGCGGCGCGTGCTGGCCATCGCGTCAGGCCTTCCGCGTCGCGAGCGCGCGCACCGCGCCCCGGATGCGCGGGTAGGTCCCGCAGCGGCAGATATTGGTGATCGCGGCGGCGAGATCGTCGTCGCTGGGCCGCGGATTGGTCTTGAGCAGCGCGCTGACCGCCATGATCATGCCCGACTGGCAATAGCCGCATTGCGGCACCTGATGATCGATCCAGGCCTGCTGCACCGGCGTGAGGCCGCCCGCGCTCAGGCCCTCGATGGTGGTGATCTCCGCATTCGCCACCGAACCCACCGGCGTGACGCAGCTGCGCTGCGCGTTGCCGTCGACATGCACGGTGCAGGCGCCGCACTGCGCGATGCCACAGCCGAATTTCGTACCGGTGAGGCCGAGCTCGTCGCGGATCACCCAGAGCAGCGGCGCATCGGGCTCGATGTCGAGTTCGTGCTCAATCCCGTTGACCTTGAGCTTGATCGTCACACGCGCCTCACGAACCGCCGCCGGTCGGACCGGTGGAGGCGATGTTGCGGTGGCCTTGCAGCAGCGCGGCCGTGGCGGGGAAATCGCTGCGCGTCAGGTACAGCATATAGCGCGACGCCTCGTCGAGCGGATCGAGATGCGGCACGCCGAGCCCGGCCTGCCGCGTCGAATGGATCGTGAAGCCGGCGATGGCGCCGTCGGGCGCGACCCAGGCCTCGAGCACCGGGCCGAGGCCGGATACGGCGTAGGTCTGCACGCCGGAATAGGTCCAGAAATTTCCCAGGCTGTAGGCGATGAGATGGCCGCGATAGACCTCGACGGCGCGCGGCACATGCGGGCCCTGCCCGATCACGATGTCGGCGCCGGCGTCGATCACGGTGTGGGCGAAGGCGGTGACGTTGCCGCGGTTCTCGCCGACGAAAGTTTCCGGCCCCGGCTTGACATGGACATAGGTCCAGCCCTCGCCGCCGCCATGGAAGGAGACCATGACGAGGTCGTGCGTCTTCTTCAGGTCGCGCACCAGCGCGGCGGCCCGCGTCAGGTCGTTGATGTTCAGCGTGCCGTTGTTGGGCGCGAAGGCGATCAGCGCGACGCGCTTGCCGCTCGGCAGCACCATCTCGCCGTCGCGGGCGCCGTCGCGGTCGAGCCCGCCATAGGCGATGCCGTTGGAGCGCAGCGCCGCCATCGTCGAGTCGCGGCCCGCTTCGCCATAATCGCCCGAATGGTTGTTGGCCAGGCTCACGACATCGACGCCGAGGCTGCGCAGCACGCCGGCATAGAAGGTCGGCCCGTGGAACGCGAAGCACTGGGCGCAATCCTTGCCGGTGCCCTGGCCGCCTTCGTAGAGCGGGCCTTCGAGATTGACGAAGGCGACATCGGCATGGCGGAAAATGCCGGCGAGGTCGGCCCCGACCAGCGTTGCAACGTCCACGCCGGGCTTGAGCGCCGGATTGAGGCCGGTCGAGATGCTCCCCATCATCACGTCGCCGGCGCCGACGATGTCGGTCAGCCGCGTATCGCCCGGCTTGTAGACCGAGGAAAGCCAGATCTGGTTTTCCGGATAGCGCACATCGGCGGCGCCGACGCCGGGCTGAAGCTTCAGCGGCGGCTGCGCATTGGCGGCAATTTGCGGCGAAGGCTTATCGGGCGCCGGCAGATAGACGATCTTCGGCGGCGGTGCGGGGACGATCACGGTCTTTGCCGGCGCGGGCACATAGACGATCTTCGGCGGCAGCGCCGGATCGTGCACGACCACGGTCTTCGGCGGCGACGGGATGTACACGACCTTCGTCGCGCCGCCGCCGGTGTAAGGCGCGATGCCGAGGCGCGCGAGGGCGGTGAGCGTCGCGGGACGGCGGTCGAGCGACGCCAGGTCGTTGGTCGAGGCGATGACCGCGGCGCAATGCGGCGCGTAGTCGGCCAGGATGCGGCAGAAGCCCATCGCGTCCGCCGGCCGGTTGAACGGGAAGAACAGGCTCTGGATGGTCAGCGGCGCGCTGCCGCGATTGCGCAAGACCAAAGCGCGCTTCCAGGGAAGGCCGTAAAACCGGTCGTCGAGTTCGTTCTTGAGGGCGGCAAGACTGGCATCGTCCGGCACATCGCCGATCGCGGCGCCGAGGATCGTGGCGCCCTCGCCTTCCACGGCTTGCGACGGCGGATCGAAATCGCCGGCGGCCAGCTTGGCGTCGTAACGGTAGACCAGCAAATGGACGACGATCAGCGCCAGCAGGGCAAGCGACAGCGGCACCAGCGCGGCGGTCATGAACCAGCCGAACTCGTCCCTGTGATCCCAGCCGTACCCACGCATCATCGAACGGATCCTGCCCATTCGACTTTGGCGCAAGGACCTGTGCCAAGTCGAGACGGCGCAACCCGGCAGGGTTAACGTGGCCGCCGTCAACCAGGCCGCGGCGCTCGCGGCCCGCCTTGAGCGGCAGGCGTTCCGCGGCATAATCGACCTCGCCCCCCGGGGAAGACCGCCATGCCCAAGATCGACATCGCCGCCGTGCCGGAACGCAAGGGCACCTCCTATCCGCCGCAATTCAACGCACCCTGCGCCGAGCGCGTCCGCCAGCGGCTG
The DNA here is from genome assembly GCA_037200045.1 of Rhizomicrobium sp. NCBI lineage: Bacteria > Pseudomonadati > Pseudomonadota > Alphaproteobacteria > Micropepsales > Micropepsaceae > Rhizomicrobium > Rhizomicrobium sp. Next base: position 20,680 of record JBBCHM010000003.1, on the reverse strand, counting down.
GGCAATGCCGGCGGGCTCACCGATTTCGGGGTCAATCTCATGCGCCTGCCGCCGGGCAACTGGTCGAGCCAGCGCCACTGGCACAGCCATGAAGACGAATTCGTCTATGTGCTCGACGGCGAACTCACGCTGGTCGAGGACGGCGGCGAGACGGTGCTGCGCGCCGGCGACTGCGCGGCCTTTCCCAAAGGCACCGGCAACGGCCATCACCTGATCAACAAATCGGACGCGACGGCGGTTTATCTCGAAGTCGGCTCGCGCGCGCCAGCCGACGTCACGATCTGCTCCGACATCGACATGATGAGCACCAACGCCGACGGCCGGTTCGTGCACAAGGACGGCACGCCCTATCCCGAGACGTAGAGTCCTCTTGCGATGCGCATGCCTAGATATCCGCGTAGCAGCGGACTTCTTCGTCCGCGCCGGGCGTCGTCAAAGCGCCGTAGCGCGCGGGACCGACATTCTTGGCATAGCGCGCCAGCGCGCCGGTCTTGAAGGCCGGCGCCTTCGGCTTCCAGGCCTTCCTGCGCTCGGCGAGTTCGGCATCGCTGAGTTCGACCGAAATCTCGCCCTTGTCGGCGTCGATGACGATGATGTCGCCGTCCTTGAGGAGGCCGATCGGACCGCCATCGGCCGCTTCCGGCCCGATATGGCCGACGCACAGCCCGCGCGTCGCGCCGGAGAAGCGGCCGTCGGTGATCAGCGCGATGTTCTCCACGCCCTGGCCGTAGATCGCGGCGGTGGTCGAGAGCATTTCGCGCATGCCGGGGCCGCCCTTGGGGCCTTCGTAGCGGATGACGAGGACGTCGCCTTCCCTGTAGTCGCGGCGCTCGACGGCGGCGAAGCAATCCTCTTCGCATTCGAACACGCGGGCCGGGCCGCGATGATGGACGTGCTTGAGGCCGGCGACCTTCACGATGCCGCCCTGCGGCGCGAGGTTGCCCTTGAGGCCGACGACGCCGCCGGTCGGCGCCAGCGGATTCGTCGTGTCGCGCATCACCTTCTGGTGCGGATTGAAGGTCACGTCCTTGAGATTCTCCGCCACCGTCTTGCCCGTCACGGTCATGCAGTCGCCGTGCAGGAAGCCGCCGTCGAGCAGCGCGCGCATCAGCATCGGCACGCCGCCGGCCTCCCACATGTCCTTGGCGACGTACTGGCCGCCGGGCTTGAGGGACGCGAGATAGGGCGTGGAGCGGAACACCTCGGCCACGTCGAACAGGTCGAACTTGATGCCGGCCTCGTTCGCCATCGCCGGCAGGTGCAGCGCCGCGTTGGTCGAGCCGCCGGTCGCGGCGACGACGCGGGCCGCGTTCTCGAACGCCTTGCGGGTGGCGATGTCGCGCGGGCGGATGTTCTTGGCGAGCAATTCCATCACCGCCTCGCCGGCCTGGAGCGCGAAATCGTCGCGGCTGAGCACTTCGGCCGGCGGGCCGGAGGAATAAGGCAGCGCCAGGCCGATCGCTTCGGCGACGCAGGCCATGGTGTTCGCCGTGAACTGGCCGCCGCAGGCGCCGGCGCCGGGACAGGCGACGCATTCCAGCTCGTGCAGGTCGGCGTCGCTCATCTTGCCGGCCGAATGCATGCCGACGCCTTCGAACAGATCGACCACGGTGACGTCCTTGCCGCGGAAATGGCCCGGCTTGATCGAGCCGCCATAGAGGAACACCGACGGCACGTTCAGCCGCAGCATCGACATCATCATGCCGGGAAGGGATTTGTCGCAGCCGGCGATGCCGACCAGCGCGTCATAGCAATGGCCACGCATGGTGAGCTCCACCGAATCCGCGATGACCTCGCGGCTGACGAGCGAGGACTTCATCCCTTCATGGCCCATCGCGATGCCGTCGGTGACGGTGATGGTGCAGAACTCGCGCGGCGTGCCGCCGTTCTCCTTCACGCCCTTCTTGGCCGATTGCGCCTGGCGCATCAGCGCGATGTTGCAGGGCGCGGCCTCGTTCCAGCAGGTGGCGACGCCGACGAAGGGCTGGTGGATCTCCGCCTCGGTCAGGCCCATGGCGTAGTAGTAGGAGCGGTGGGGCGCCCGCTCCGGCCCCTCGGTGACATGGCGGGAAGGAAGCTTGGACTTGTCGAACTTTGTCATTTGCTGCTCGCTTGGCGCCGGCTTCGGCAAGATAATTGTTTGACGGACTCCCGAAGGCGTCCCCCCTCCCCTTAATTCATGCCGGGAAAGGTGCAAGCGCGGCGAAAGCGCAGGCCCTATGCATAGGTAAGATTTCCTGAAATTCAAGACGCAGCTTGGAATAATTCCGAACTACTTGAATGCCAGCCGCGGCGACTTAGATTCATTCCAACAAAGTACCGGTGCGGTCCTCCCCCTCCGACCAGCGCCGGCTCCCTCAAAGCCCAGGCGGGCAATCTCCCCCCGTTGTCCGCCTGGGTCTTTTTTGCGCTCTAAGCCGCCGTCGCCGGCTCCAACGCCGGATAGTCCGTGTAGCCGTGCGGGCCGGGAGCGTAGAACGTCGCCGCGTCCCACGGGTTGAGCGGGGCGTTCGCCTTGAAGCGCTTCTCCAGGTCGGGGTTGGAGATGTAGTCCTTGCCCCAGGCCACGGCGTCCGCCACGCCGGATGCGAGCGCGGCCTGCGCGCTCTCCTTGGTGAAGCCCTCATTCGCGACATAGACGCCGCCGAACGCTTCGCGCAGCGCAGGCCCGATGCTGTCCTCTGCCTGTCGCTCGCGGGCGCAGATGAAGGCGAGCTTGCGCTTGCCGAGCTCCCTGGCGACATGGGTGAAGGTGGTCTTGAGGTCGCTGTCGCCCATGGTGTGCGCGTCGCCGCGCGGCGCCAGATGCATGCCGACGCGATCCGGCCCCCATACCTCGCAAACGGCGTCGGTGACTTCGAGCATCAGGCGCGCGCGCTTCTCGCGGCTGCCGCCATAGGCGTCGGTGCGGTGGTTGGTGCTGTCCTGCAGGAACTGGTCGAGCAGATAGCCGTTGGCGCCGTGGATCTCGACGCCGTCGAAGCCGGCGGCCTTGGCGTTCCGCGCGCCCTTCTTGTAGGCGGCGATGATGCCGGGAATTTCGCTCGTCTCCAGCGCGCGCGGCACTTCGTAGTCCTTTTCCGGGCGCACGAGGCTGACATGGCCTTTCGCGGCGATGGCGCTGGCCGAGACGGGCTGCTTGCCGCCGAGATAGATGGGATCGGAGATGCGGCCGACATGCCAGAGCTGCAGGAAGATGTGGCCGCCCTTCTTGTGCACGGCCTGCACGATCGGCTTCCAGCCCTCGGTCTGTTCGTCGGACCAGATGCCGGGCGTGTTGGGATAGCCGACGCCCATGGCATCGACCGAGGTCGCCTCGGTCAGGATCAGGCCGGCGCCGGCGCGCTGGGCGTAATACTCGATGGCGAGCGGCGCGGGGACGCGGCTGCCCTCCAGGGCCCGGGTGCGCGTGAGCGGCGCCATCCAGATGCGATTGGGCAAGGTAAGAGCGCCCACCTTGATGGGATCGAACAGAGTCGGCATGGGAGATCCTTTGTTTGGCAAATGGCAGGAGGCGATAGTTAGGTATCGGACGGCCGTTCGCCAACGCGGCGAAGGCGCGCCATGCGGGGGCGTGTAATTTGAAAGCCTTGGCGACGCGGGAATTGCCCGCAAAAGCGGCAATATTCAGCCGCGCTCATAGGCCCGGATGCCCGCCGCGTCGCGGACCAGCACGTCGCCGTCGCGCATGGTGCGGTAGGCCATCGCCTGGTCGAGCATGAAAGCGGTCACCTTCTCGGCGGCCTCCGCCGCGGCGTGCGGCGAGTCGTAGTGCGGCACGAGATGGAACGGGATGAGGTTCAGCCCCTCCCAGATGACCGCCGCGTCGTAGCCTTCGGCGAGCTGGTTGGGATCGTCCATCAGGTCGATGCCCCTGAGGTCCGGACAGGCGACGACGGCGCCGGCGCTCTCGCCGCCATAGGCGAGACGATCCTCGGCGAGGAATTTGCCGACCAGCGCATCGAAGCCGCTCCGGCGCATCGCGCGGCGCAGGAGGAACGCGTTGCCGCCGGTCGCCCAGATGAAATCGAGCTTCGAAAGGTCCTGTTCGAGCGAATCCGGACTCCCGAAATATTTCCGCAGGTCGAGATCGGAGACGTCAAGGCCGTGGCCGCGAAGCTCGGCGATCGGATCGTAGACAGTGCGGGCGTAGTCGGCGCGCGAGGCGGGCGCGGTGGCGTCGAGCGCGTTGGAGATCACACCGACGCGGGCTCCCTTCGGCAGCAGGCCGAGCAGAAGGTCGATGCGGTCGCCGAAGCGGTGGGAGGAAAGATAGAGGCGCATCGATATCCGTACGGCTCCATGAATTTGTTTGCTCAGATGGCCAATCTGGCCACCGCTTCCTTCAGACGCGCCGCCGTCGCCGCCGCTTCGGCGCGTTTTTCGCGTTGTTCGGTCAGGACGTCTTCCGGCGCGCGCGCGACGAATTGCTCGTTCGACAGCTTCGCGTCGAAGCGGGCGATTTCGTCATGGGCTTTCTTCAGGTCCTTCTCCAGCCGCGCGCGCTCCTTGGCGAAGTCGATGACATCGCCGAGCGGCAGGCCGACGGTCGCCTCGCCGAGGACGAATTGCGCGGTGCCTTTCGGAAAGTCGTCGATGGTCTCGGCGGTGACGAGACGCGCAAGCTGGAGGATCACGTCCTTCTGGCGCGCCAGGCGGTCGCGCGTCTTCGCGTCGGCGCCCTTCAGCAGCAGCGCGATCTTGGCCGAGGGCGGCACGTTCATCTCGGCGCGGACGGAGCGGACGCCCTTCACCAGATCGATGACCCAGTTCATCTCGGCGCGCGCGGCATCGTCGCCGGTCGCGGCGCCGCGCGGCCATTCCGCTTCGATCAGCAGCGTGGCGCGGGGCGCGCCGCCCTCGGCGGTCTTGGCCCAGAGCTCCTCGGTGATGAAGGGCATGAAGGGATGCAGGATCGCGAGAAGCTGGTCGCGCGCGTAAGCCGCGGTGGCGCGAGTTTCCGCTTTCGCCGCTTCATCCGTGCCGTTGAAGATCGGCTTGGCGATTTCCAGATACCAGTCGCAGAACACGTCATAGACGAAGCGATAGGCCGCGGCTGCCGCCTCGTTGAAGCGCAGCGCTTCGAGATTCGCGGTCACGTCGGCGGCGGCCTGCGCGGTTTCCGCCACGATCCAGCGGTTCACCGTTTGCGTCAGCTTCGCCGGATCGAACCCGGGCACCGTCACGCAGCCGTTCATCTCGCAGAAGCGCGCCGCGTTCCACAGCTTGGTCGCGAAATTGCGGTTGGGCTCGACGCGGCTTGGCCCGATGCGCATGTCGCGCGACAGACCCGCCGCCAGCGCCAGGGTGAAGCGCAGCGCGTCGGCGCCGAACTGATCGACCAGCGTCAGCGGATCGACGACGTTGCCCTTGGTCTTGGACATCTTGGCGCCCTGCTCGTCCAGCACCCGGGTGTGGATGAGCACGCGATGGAACGGCACCTCGCCCATGAAATGGATGCCCATCATCATCATGCGGGCGACCCAGAAGAAGATGATGTCGAAGCCGGTGGAGAGCACGCTGGTCGGGTAGAAGCGCTTCAGCTCTGGCGTTTTGTCGGGCCAGCCCAGCGTCGAAAACGGCCACAGCGCGGAGGAGAACCAGGTGTCGAGCACGTCGGTGTCGCGGTGGAGCGCCTTGCCCGGCGCCTGCGCGCGCGCTTCTTCCTCCGACATCGCGACGTAGATCTGGCCCTCTTCGTCGTACCACGCCGGGATCTGATGGCCCCACCAGAGCTGGCGCGAGATGCACCAGGGGTGGATGTTGCGCATCCAGTTGAAATAGACGCCGGTCCAGTTGTCCGGCGTGAAGCTTGTGCGTCCGTCCTCGACCGCCGCGATCGCCTTCGCGGCGAGCGGGGCGACGTTCAGATACCACTGCTCGGTCAGATAAGGTTCGAGCACGACGGTCTTGGTCTTCTCGTCATGCGGCACGGCATGGGTGATCTGTTCGACGCGCTCGACGAGATTGACCGGTTCGCTCCAGCCGACCAGGTCGACCGCTTCGAGATCGGCCAGGATGGTCTTGCGCGCCGCATCGCGGTCGAGGCCGCGATAGGCCGGCGGCACATTCTCGTTCAGCGTGCCGTCCTTGTTCAGGATGTTGATCAGCGGAAGGTCGTGGCGCTTGCCGACCTCGAAATCGTTGAAGTCGTGGCCCGGCGTGATCTTGACCGCGCCGGTACCCTTCTCCGGGTCAGAATGCTCGTCGGCGATGATCGGGATGTGGCGGTTGGCCAGCGGCACGATGGCCTTGCGGCCGATCAGGTCCTTGTAGCGTTCGTCGCCCGGATGCACCGCGATGGCGGTGTCGCCCAGCATGGTCTCGGGGCGCGTCGTGGCGACGGTGATGAACCGGCCCATCTCGCCCTCGATGGGATATTTCAGGTACCAGAGATGGCCCTTCATCTCGATGCTCTCGACTTCGAGATCGCTGACCGCGGTCTGCAGCTTGGGGTCCCAGTTCACCAGGCGCTTGTCCTTGTAGATCAGGCCCTGCTTGTGGAGCTCGACGAACACTTTGAGGACGGCGCGGCTGAGGCCCTCGTCCATCGTGAAGCGCTCGCGCGACCAGTCGGCGCTGGCGCCGAGGCGGCGAAGCTGCTGGATGATGGCGCCGCCCGACTCGTCCTTCCACTTCCAGACGGCTTCGAGGAATTTTTCGCGGCCCATGGCGACGCGGCTCTGCTGGCGCTCGGCCAGTTGGCGCTCGACGATGAGCTGGGTGGCGATGCCGGCATGGTCGGTGCCGACCTGCCAGAGCACGTCCTTGCCGCGCATGCGCTCGAAGCGGACGAGGATGTCCTGCAGCGTGTTGTTCAGCGCGTGGCCGATGTGCAGCCGCCCGGTGATGTTCGGCGGCGGGATCATGATGCAGAACGGCTCGGCGGCCGGACGGCGGCCGGCCTGGAAGGCGCCCGAGGCTTCCCACTGGGCGTAGATGCGGCCTTCGACCTCGGCGGGCGAGAATGTCTTGTCGAGCATGGATTTCTCTAACATCAACCCTCCCCTACGGGGAGGGTCGAAATCTTTGAGCGCAGCGAAAAGATTTCGGGGAGGGGTCCTGCCGCGCGGCCCGACCCCTCCCCGAAATTTGCTGCGCAAATTTCGACCCTCCCTCAAGGGGAGGGTCGATAGATTACAGAAGGAAAGGTCCGGTCAAGTGCGGGCCGGAAACCGTGGATCAGGCCTTGCCGCCGCGCGCTTTTACGACGCGCTCGACTTCGTTGCGGACCGCGCCTTCGAGCAGCGCGGGGAAGTGCTCGTCCATCCATTCGCGGATCAGCGGCTTCACGGCGGCGAGCAGGTCGGCCTTGTTGCCGTCCATCCACTTGTGCAGCACCGGATCGAAGGCGCCGGTGATGGCGCGCTCGAACACCGCTTCGACCGAGCTGCCTTCCGGGATCGACAAAGCGCGGGCGGGCGCCGGGGCGACGGGTGCCGGCGGCGGTGCGACCGCTTCGGGGATCTTCGCGAAGGTCTCGTCCATCGCCTTGCGGGTCTTGTCGGAGAAGATGTCGTCCTGCGACGCGGCCGGCACGGGCGCCGGCTCCTCGACGGTCTCGAACACCACGTCGTCGGGCTTGGGCGGCGGCGGCGGGGCGGCGGCGCGCACCGGCTCGGGCTTGGGCGCGGGCGGCGCCTCTTCCACTTCCTGGGTCAGTTCCAGCACGTCGGCCTCGGCGTGCATGGCGGGGGCCGGCGCGGCGGCGGCGGGCGGCGCGTCCGCGGAATCCTCGGAGATGATCTTGCGGATGGACGCAAGAATTTCTTCCATCGTCGGTTCGTGCTGCGGATTGGACGCCATGACGGAATCTCCGGACATTCGCGAAAAAGGATTTCACCCGTGACCCTAGGACAGTGGGGTCGAGAAGGCAAAAACTTCGTTAAGAGTCTTGGGCTTTCCGAAGGGTTTTCGGGCGTCCGCCGCGAGAAATAATGTCGCGCGGATCAGTCGCCCAGCCCGATCCAGCGGCCGGCGTCGTCCTCATAGTGGTCGAGCGGATCGTAGAGCTTCACCTTCAGGCCCAAATTCGCCGCCGTCAGGGCGCCGTTGGCGGACAGCACCTGAAAGGCGGCGACCTCGGCATTGCGCTTGGCGGTGACCAGCGCCACGGCGGAATTGAGCAGCTCCTGCTCGGCGTTCAGCACGTCCAATATCGTACGCCCGCCGACCTGTTGCTCTTTCGTGACGCCTTCGAAGGCGATCTCGTTGGCGTGCTCCGCCGCCTCGTTGGAGGCGATGGAGGCTTCGGCGGATTCGAACTGGGCCCAGGCGGTGGTCACCGCGTCGCGCACCTGCCGGTCGGACACCGAGACGTTGAGCGACGCCTGGTTGTGCAATTCCTTGGCCTGGCGGACCGTCGCGTCCTCGACGCCGGCCTGGTAGATCGGCACGTTGAGCTGGCCGGTCACGCTGACGACATGGTCGGCGGTGTGCGGCGGGCCGGCATCGACCTGCAAGGTGCCGGTCGGCGACACCAGCGAGCCCTGGCCGTAGCCATATTGTCCCTGTACGGAGAATGTCGGCAGCAGGGCGCCGAGCGCGTCGTCGACCGCGTAGTCCGCCGCCATCTCATTCTCCCGCGCCGAGGTCATTGCCGGGTTCTGCTTGAGCGCCAGCACGATGGAATCGTCCGCGCCGGTCGGCAGCCCCTTGGGCAGCGCCGGCTCGGTCTCCAGCGTCTCGGGCGGGCGGCCGACGGCCTGGAGGAAGTCGGCGGCGCTGATCGCGAGCTGGCTGCGCGCGGCGGTCAGGTCGGACTGCGCGCCGGCCAGCCGCGCCTGGCTCTGGGCGACGTCGGTGCGCGTCAGCGATCCCGCGTCGAACTGCGCCTGGGTGGCGTCGGCCTGCTTTTGCAGGACCTGCACATTGTGCTCGCGCAGCCTGAGGATCGCGGTGTCGCGCACCACATCCATGTAGGAGGTGGCGGCGCTCAGCAGCACGGTCTGCTCGGCGGCGAGAAGCTGGGCGCGGGCGGCGCGGACCAGCGCCTTGGCGCGGCCGATCTCGGCGATGGTGCGCCCGCCGCGGAAGATCGGCTGGGTGATCGTCAGCGCGCCCTGCAGCGGATGGGCCGAAATCGTCGAGAAGGTGCCGAGGCCCGGCACGAGCTGCGGGAAGAAATAATACTGCTGATAGCCATAGGTGCCGCCGGCCGAGATCGTCGGCCGCCAGCCGCCATTGGCGATGGCGACGCCTTCGTCGGTGGCGCGCAGCGAGGCTTCCTGTGCGGCAAGCTGCGGGTTGGTCTCGTAGGCGACGGCGAGCGCCTCGTTCAGCGTCAGGCTGGGCTTCTCGGTCGAGGGCGGCGGCAGCGGCGACGGCATGGGAGCGGCGGCGGCGAGCGTCGTCGCGGGCTTGGCCTTGTGGCGGCCGGCCGCGTCCGTCGATGTCGCAACACCGAGCGCGAGCAGCGGGATCACCGCGGCGCGGATATAGGTCTGCATCTCAAAAGCCCCTTCCTGCGTCCCGGATATGGGGAGGTCAGAAGACGAATCCAACCACCTTGCGGAAGCCGGCCAGCAGCGGGACCGTGGCGTCGAAATCCAGCCGGCTGCCGACGCCGCCTTTCTCGCGCACATAGAGCCTTGCACGCCCCTGCCCGCCTTCGTTGACGATCGCGGCCAGCCGCCCGCCTTCGGCAAGTTGGGACAAAAGAGACTCGGGCACCGATTCGACCGCGCCCTCGATCAGGATGACGTCGAACGGCGCCATGGCCTTCACGCCCTCGGTCAGCCCGCCCTGGACCACGGTCGCGTTGGCCGCGCCATTGGCCGGGACCATGTCGGAGGCGACGCGGACGAGATCGGCGTCCTGCTCCAGCCCGATCACCGATTTGGCGATCTTGGCCAGGACCACGGTGGAATAGCCGGTGGCGCAGCCGACATCGAGGACGCGATCCTCGGCCCTGGGCGCGGCGAGTTGCACCAGCTTGCCGAAGGTGCGGGGGTCGAGCAGGAAGCGGCCCTGCGCCACCTCGACCGGCACATCGGCATAGGCGGTGGCGCGCTTGGCGGCGGGCACGAAGCGCTCGCGCGGCACCCCCTGCATGGCGGCATGGATGCGCGGATCGGTGACGTCGTTGGTGCGGACCTGGCACTCGACCATGTTGAAGCGCTGGGTGGCGTAGTCGGCCATGGGATTCGCCCGCTTTCTGTAGGACGGCACGGCTTATAGGGGGACGGTTTGGCCCTGACAACGCGGGGCGAAAGCGCGGGCGGTTGTCGGCGGGCGCATGCTTCTGATATAGGGCGCCCCTACCGCCGAAATCCGTGGGCTTCCACGGGTTTAATGCAGACGAGGCCACGTGGCGGAGTGGTGACGCAGCGGACTGCAAATCCGTGAACCCCGGTTCAATTCCGGGCGTGGCCTCCAATCCTCACTTGGTCCAGATCCTCACCGCGAACCAGCCGACCGAGGCCGCGTAGCACGCCGCCATGCTTGCAGGCCGGGACAATCGTACAAGTACATGCCCCGAAACTGTGCACGTTAAGGTTTTATTAACCTTGCCGTAGCAGAGTTCCATTGTCTTCCCTTGAAGACACCCCACCATTACCCAACGCCTTGGGGCCGGGCTAACCACCCGGCCTCTTTTTCTTCGGGCGCCCGGCGGGGCAATCCGGGCGCGGCCAAATTTGGCTTTGCATTGCCAAACAAACGGGTTAGACACCCCGTCCTTAACGTGTTCCTCGGTAGCTCAGCGGTAGAGCAACCGGCTGTTAACCGGTTGGTCGCTGGTTCGAATCCGGCCCGGGGAGCCATTTTTCCGGCGGGCAGGCAAAGCAGCCGCCACGCCAACCCTGCTTTGCCCAGCCGCCGTCAAATAAATGGCGGCGCGATCTCCTCCACCGAAAACGCTTCCAGCACTGCCGGCCTCGCGGCGACGCGTTCGGCGTAGGCCGCCAGCACGGGGTCGAGGCGTGGTGGCCTCGGCAAGGCGCGGCCCCAGCGGATGAACATGAAGAGATAGAGATCGACGGCGCTGAACGCCTCGCCCAGGAGCCACGTGTTCATCGCGAGATGGGCCGAGATCAGGTCGAACGTCTTGCCGATGCGCGCCGCCGTCGCGGCCTTCACCGAGTCGGCATAGGCGGGGTCGTCGACGAATTCGTGGGCGTAGAACCAGGCGCGGAATTGGGTCTGCAGCGCGTTCGAGATCAGCACCATCCATTTGTAATAGGCGCCGCGCTCGCGCGCGCCGGGCGGCGGCGCCAGTTTCGCTTCGGGATGGCGGTCGGCGAGGTAGAGCGCGATGGCGGCGGTCTCGTGGACGGCCAAGCCGTCATCGACCAGCACGGGAATCGTGCCCGACGGATTGAGCTTGAGATAGTCGGCGCTCTTCTGCTCGTTGTTGGCGCGGTCGACCAGGCGCAGCTCGAACGGCGCGCCGATCTCGCGCAGCAGCATGTGCGGCATCAGGCTGGCATTGCCGGGAAAATAATAGAGCGTGTACAGGCGGGCCTCCCGTGCGAGTCGACAGCGCGGGAGCCTACTACCCTCCCTCAAGGGGAAGGTAGATTCGCCAGCGCATCCTTCAACGCCGTCGCCATCGTCGCGAGGTTGAACGGCTTCTGCACGACGATGCCGGCCGACCAGCGGGGGTCCATGCCGCTCCTGCCGTAGCCGGTGGTGAAGAGGAAGCGGACGCCGGCGGCCGCCAGCCGCTCGGCGACCGGATAGACGCGCTCGCCGCCGAGATTGACGTCGAGCACCGCGATGTCGGGCATCCGCGCCTCGATCTGTGCCATCGCCGCGGCGAGCGTTCCGGCGTGGCGCACGTCGCTCGCGCCGAGTTCGGTCAGCATGTCCTCGAGCAGGAAGGAGATGATCGCCTCGTCCTCGACGACGAGCACGCTCAGGCGATCGAGGAATCGCGAACCGGAATCGGCATCGGTCATGGGAACACTGCCTACTATTCCGGCAGCGGAATTTCCATCGTGCAATGTACGCCGGCGGCGGAGAAGGCAATCGCCGGGCGGCCGCCCAGCTCATGCGCGATGCTGCGCTCCAGCAGCCGCGTGCCGAAACCGCGCTTGCGCGGCGCGGCGACGGCGCGCCCGCCCTCCTCGCGCCAATCGACATGCAGCAGGCGTCCCGCGACATGCCAGCGCAGCGCCACCGAGCCGGCCGGCGTCGACAGCGCGCCGTATTTCATCGCGTTGCAGAAGAGTTCGTGCAGAACCATGCCCATGGCGAGCGCGACGCGCGGCGTCAGTTGCACCGACGGCCCCTCGATCGCGACATGGCTGTTCGCCGAGCCCCGCGCCGGCAGGAAGGTGTCGTCTGCGATCGCCGCCAGGTCGGCCCATTCCCAGGCATTGCGGGTGAGCTGGTCGTGCACGCGGCTGAGCGCCAGCAGCCGGCCCTCGAATTCGCCGTCGCCCTGCGTGCCGCGCATCGTCTGGGCCGCGAGCGACTGGATGGTCGCCAGCGTGTTCTTGACGCGGTGGTTGAGCTCGTCGATCAGGCCGCGCTGCTGCGCGTCGGCGCGCTTCTGGCCGGTCAGATCGATCAGCATGTTCACGGCGCCGATCAGCGCGCCATCGCCGCCGAAGATCGGCGTCGGATAGGGCATGAAGGGCACGCGCGTGCCATCCGGCCGCTCGACCACCGCCTCGGGCCCGGCGAGCGAGCGCTTTTCCTTGATCGCGACGGCCATCGGGCATTGGTCGTGCGGCAGCGCAGTGCCGTCGGGCCGGTAGATCTTCCACGAGCCGCACCAGAACTGTTCGCCGATCTTCGGCGCGCAGCCCCAAAGCTGTTCCGCTGCCTTGTTGTAATATTGGAGCCGGCCCTGCGCGTCGGTGGTGTAGATCGCGGCGGGCAGCGCCTCCATCACATGGCGCGCCACCCGGCGGTCCTGGCGCATCTGGTCCTTGATGCGCACGAGTTCGCTGATGTCCTGAAAGCAATTCACGCCGCCCACCAGCGTGCCGTGCTCGTCGAAGATCGGATCGGCATTGGCGAGGATCGTGACCTTGGTCCCGTCCTGCCGCTCGACGGTCAGTTGGCGGTCGCGCACCGGCTCGCCCGTCGCCAGCACATGCGCCATCGGCGAATCGGCGGCGGCGACCAGCTTGCCGTCGCGGTCCACCGCCTTGAAGGCATCGTAATAGCGCCAGTAGGACTCGCCGAGCGCGGGCGCGCGGCCCCACAATTCGGCGGCGCGGCGATTGTACTGGACCAGCAGACCGTCGCGATCGCAGGTGTAGATGCCGATGGGGAGATTCTCGACCAGCGAGGCCGGCGACCGCACGATGCGCTCGAGCGCCAGGGAGGCGACGGTCGCGCCCCTGCTCACGATCGAGTCGGCCGGAATGGACATCGTTCCCCTTTGTGACAGCAGACATACGATTACAGCTTGGGCGAAAACGTATAACGCGAAGGTTCGTTCCGCCTAAGCCTTTGAATCGAAGGAAGAACGGGCGCTGCCTTTGTAGCACGAAGTGGTTAGCGGGCGGTTCCGCTCCTGGGAGCGCTCCCGACTCACCTTGGGCCGGGCCGCGCCGCCGCGTCGGGCCGGCGCGGAGTTTCCGAGATACGGCAAATACTTACGCCGGCTTCCTTTCGTCGCTTGAAGGCCCCTGCCGGCGCGATTAGGTTCGTCTCGCCCCCACGAACGCGCACAGATGGACATAAAAAAAGACGTCGTTGCCGCGATCGGCCGTACTCCGCTTATCCGCCTCAACCGTGTCAGCGAAGCCACCGGCTGCGAGATTCTGGGCAAGGCCGAGTTCATGAATCCCGGCCAGTCGGTCAAGGACCGCGCCGCCCTGTTCATCATCGAGGACGCGATCCGCGAGGGCCGTCTCCACCCCGGCGGTGTGATCGTGGAGGGCACGGCGGGCAATACCGGGATCGGCCTCGCCGTGGTCGGCAATGCGCTCGGCTTCCGGACCGTGATCGTCATTCCCGATACGCAAAGCCAGGAAAAGAAGGACGCGCTGCGCCTTCTGGGCGCCGAGCTGATCGAGGTGCCGGCGGTGCCGTACAAGAACCCGAACAACTATGTGAAGGTCTCCGGCCGCATCGCCGAGCAGCTTGCCAGGACCGAGAAGAACGGCGCGGTGTGGGCGAACCAGTTCGATAATATTGCCAACCGCCAGGCGCATATCGAAGGCACGGGTCCGGAGATCTGGCACCAGACCAATGGGCGGCTCGACGGCTTCACCTGCGCCGTCGGCACGGGCGGCACGCTGGCCGGTTGCGCCATCGCGCTCAAGGAAAAGGACCCGCGGGTGCGGATCGCGGCCGCCGATCCGCTCGGCGCGGCGATCTATTCCTGGGTGAAGACTGGCAAGCTCGACGCGCATGGCAGCTCGATCACCGAGGGCATCGGCCAGAGCCGCGTCACCGCCAATCTCGAAGGTGCGCCGATCGACGATGCCTATGAGATCTCCGACGAGGAGGCGCTGCCGATCGTCTTCGACCTGCTCGAACATGAGGGGCTGTGCCTGGGCGGCTCGACCGGCATCAATGTCGCCGGCGCGGTGCGCATGGCGAGACAGATGGGCAAGGGCCATACCATCGTGACCATCCTGGCCGATTACGGCACGCGCTATCAGAGCAAGCTGTTCAATCCCGATTTCCTGCGGTCCAGGAACCTGCCCGTGCCGGGCTGGTTGGCGCAGCCGCGCAAACCCTTCCCGGTGCCGTTCGAGCCATGAGCGCGGAATCTCCCCTGGTTTCGACCGAATGGCTCGCGGGCCGGATCAACGCGCCGGACGTGCGCGTGGTCGATGCCTCCTGGTATTTGCCGAACATGAACCGCGATCCGCGCGCAGAATACGCCGCGGCGCATATTCCGCGCGCGCTGTTCTTTGACATCGACGATCTGTCGGACGACAAGAACCCGCTGCCGCATATGCTGGCGCCGGCGCCGAAATTCGCCAGCCGCATGCGCAAGCTGGGGCTCGGCGACGGCAACATGATCGTGGTCTATGACAGCGCGGGCGTGTACTCCGCGCCGCGCGCCTGGTGGATGCTGCGCGCCATGGGCCATGAGGACGTCGTGGTGCTGGACGGCGGACTGCCGAAATGGCGCCGCGAGGGACGCCCGCTGGAAGACATGACCGCGATGCCGTTCGCGCGGCATTTCACGGCGCGGCCGAACAACGCGCTGGTGCGCGATTTCCGCCAGATGAAGGCCAATCTCGAAAGCCATGCCGAGCAGGTGATCGACGCGCGCGGCATCCCGCGCTTCAAGGCGATCGAGCCGGAGCCGCGCCCCGGCACGCGCGGCGGCCACATCCCCGGCAGCCTGAACGTTCCGTATACGGAGCTGACCGGCGAGGACGGCACGCTGAAATCGGCGGCGGACCTGCGCGCGACCTTCGGCGCCCATGGCGTGGACCTTGGCCGGCACAGCGTCACCACTTGCGGCTCGGGCATCACCGCGGCGATCGTCCTGCTGGCGATGACGGTGGCGGGGGCGCACGATGTCGCGCTGTATGACGGCTCCTGGGCCGAGTGGGGCGCCAGCGACGCGCCGGTGGAGACCGGATGACCGGCAAGAAAAAGACCGCCAGCCGGCGCATTCCGATGGTCGTTACCTTCCTGGAGATGACCGCCAAGCCCGCCGCACTGCCGCCGCCGGTGCCGCGCGGCAAGGTCGCGATGCTGCGCGCGGTGCATCCGCCGGTGCATTTCTACCGCTATCTCTACGACACGATCGGCGGGCCCTATTTCTGGGTCGAGCGGCAAAAGCTGCCCGAGGCCGCGCTGACACAGATCATCCAGCATCCGCAGGTGGAGCTGTATGTCCTCTACCTCGACGGCAATCCCGCCGGCATGGCGGAGCTGGACATGCGCGACGCGGCCACCGGCCAGCTCGCCTATTTCGGATTGATGCCCGAAGCGATCGGAAAACGACTCGGATATTTCTTTCTCTATCAGGCGGTGATGAACGCCTGGGCGCATCCGATCTCCAAGCTTCTGGTGAACACCTGCACGCTGGATCATCCGCGCGCCCTGCCGCTCTATCAGCGGCTGGGCTTCGTCCCCTACTCCCGCGAGGACCGCTACATCGAATTGCCGTGAGGCCATTCCTTGGGCAGAGTGACCCCTTCACGTGGGGGAAACGATCCGTATGGCGATTATCGACACCGCTCCGCCGGAGAAGACTTTGTTCGGCCATCCGGTCGGGCTGACCTGGCTGTTCACCACGGAGATGTGGGAGCGCTTTTCCTATTACGGCATGCGGGTGCTGCTGCCGATCTACCTGACCGGCTATCTGCTGCTGC
This sequence comes from Rhizomicrobium sp., assembly GCA_037200045.1. Classification (NCBI taxonomy): domain Bacteria; kingdom Pseudomonadati; phylum Pseudomonadota; class Alphaproteobacteria; order Micropepsales; family Micropepsaceae; genus Rhizomicrobium; species Rhizomicrobium sp. The sequence continues at coordinate 4,436 of JBBCHM010000003.1, read as the reverse complement.
CGGGGCATGCCGAGCACGTCATCGGCTATTATACGATGAAACATTTCCTGGAAGGCATCCGCGGGCCGCTGGGCGTGCAGCCGCTCGAGTCGATGATCTATTCGCTCTACACCGGCTTCGTCTATTTCACGCCGCTGATCGGCGGCTTTCTCGCCGACCGTTTCCTGGGCCGGCGCTACACCGTGGTCATCGGCGGCATCCTGATGGCCATCGGCCATTTCATGATGGCGTTCGAGAATTATTTCTTCTTCGCGCTGCTGTTCCTGATCCTGGGCAATGGCGGCTTCAAGCCGAACATCTCGAGCCAGGTCGGCGGCCTCTACAAGCCGGGCGACCAGCGCATCGATCGCGCCTATTCGATCTTCTATGTCGGCATCAATCTGGGCGCGTTCCTGGGACAGGAGTTCGCCGGCAATATCGGCGAGGGGCTCGCGTGGAAATACGGCTTCGGCTCGGCGGGCGTGGCGATGCTGATCGGAACAATCACCTATCTGTTCGCCATGCGCCGGCTGCCGAACGATCGGCCGAGCCGCAAGAACGCGGCGACGGCCGCCGCGCCGCGCACGCCGCTCACCGCCAAGGACTGGTGGGCCGTTGTCCTGCTGTGCCTGTTCTTCATCCCCTGCACGATGTTCTGGGCGACCTATGAGCAATCGGGCAATACGATCGAACTCTGGACGCGCGACATGGTCGACCGTTCGGTCGGCGGGCTCTTCACCATCAGCGTCACCACGCTGCAATCGGTGAACCCGGTGATGATCTTCACCTTCACGGCCGGCGTCGTGGCGCTGTGGTCGTGGCAGGAACGGCGCGGCAAGGAGCCCTCGATCATCAACAAGATGGCGATCGGCTGCACGCTGATCGCGCTGTCCTATCTGCTGCTGGCGGGCGTGCAATACATCGCCGGGCCCACGGGCAAGGTCTATTGGATCTGGGCCATCGTCTATTTCGGCGTGCTGACGGTGGGCGAACTCTATTTCTCGCCCGTCGGGCTTTCGCTCTATGCCAAGGCGGCGCCCCGGCAGCTCGGCTCGCTGATGATGGCGGTGTTCCTGGCGACGAGTTTCCCCGGCAACCTGCTCGCCGGCTATCTCGGCAGCTATTGGGACGGCATGGACAAGGTCACGTTCTTCCTGATGATCGCGGCGATCATCGGCGCCACGGTGCCCATCATCTGGCTGTTCAACTTCCCGATCCGGCGCATCGTGAGCACGCAATCGGAGGCGAGCATGGTCGTCCCGGAGGCGCCGTATCAGGCGCCGCCGGCCTAAACGATCCGGCGTCGCAATCGCCGCGTTGCGGCGGGGGCGCCGGCGCGTTAGTGGAAGGCGCTGAAAGGAGCGCCCCGTGGCGGACGACAAGGAGAGCAAGGACACCAAGCTGACCCGCGCCGGGCGCGAGAGCGCGGCGCATTTCGGCGTGGTCAACACGCCGGTCTACCGCGCCTCGACCATCCTTTATCCCGACATCGCGACGCTCGACGCCCATGCCATGCCGTTCACCTATGGGCGGCGCGGCAATCCGACGGTGCGAAGCCTCGAAGCGGCGATCTGCGAACTGGAAGGCGCCGCGAAGACGGTGCTGGCCGGTTCGGGATTGAACGCGGTGGCGACCGCGATCCTCGCGGTGTGCGGCGCCGGCGATCACCTGCTGGTGGCCGACAGTTGCTATGCCCCGACCCGCGCCTTCTGCGACAAGACGCTGAAGCGCTTCGGCGTGGAGACGACCTACTACGATCCCCTGATCGGCGCCGGCATCGCGGCGCTGTTCAAGCCGAACACGCGGGCGGTGTTCTGCGAAAGCCCGGGCTCGCTCACCTTCGAGGTGCAGGACGTGCCGGCGATCGCCGAGGTCGCGCATGCCCGTGGCGCGGCGGTGCTGCTCGACAACACCTGGGCGACGCCGCTGCACTTCGCGGCACTGGCGAAGGGCGCGGACCTCTCGATCCAGGCGGTGACGAAATATATCGGCGGCCATGCCGACGTGATGATGGGCTATGTCGCCGCGAACGAACGTTACGCGGCGCGGCTTTCCGACCTGCACGGCAATATGGGCATGTATGTCAGCGGCGACGACTGCTTCCTGGCGCTGCGCGGGCTTCGCACGCTCGGCGTTCGCCTCAAGCGGCACCAGCAGACCGCGCTGGCGCTGGCCGGCTGGCTCGAGGGCCGGCCGGAGGTGGCGCGCGTGCTCTATCCCGCGCTCCCGAGCGATCCCGGCCACGCGCTGTGGACGCGCGATTTCAGCGGCGCCTGCGGGCTGTTCGGCGTGGTGCTGAAGCCCGCCAGCCACGCCCAAATCGCCGCCCTGATGGACGGGATGGCCCATTTCGGCATCGGATTCTCCTGGGGTGGCTATGAAAGCCTGATCGTGCCGTCGCACTTGGCCCGCACCGTCGCCCCGCTTGCGCTCGAAGGGCCGCTGATCCGCATCCATGCGGGATTGGAGGACCCGGCGGACCTGATCGCCGATTTGAGCGCCGGCCTCGAACGGCTAAGAGAGGCCGCATGACCGATATCCTGAGCCCCGCCGAATTCGTCGCGCAGGTCGCGTTCAACGCGGACGGGCTGGTGCCCGTGATCGCGCAGCGCGTACAGACCGGCGAAGTGCTGATGTTCGCCTGGATGAACCGCCACACGCTGGAGCGCACGCTGGATACCGGCGAGGTCACCTATTGGTCCCGCTCGCGCAAGAAAGTCTGGGTGAAGGGCGAGGAGTCGGGGCACAAGCAACGCCTCATCGAGGCCTGGATCGATTGCGACGGCGACGTATTGCTGATGAAGGTCGACCAGATCGGCCCCGCCTGCCACACCGGCGCGCCGAGTTGTTTCTACCGGCAGGCGAAGCTGGACGACCTACCCTCCCCTTGAGGGAGGGTAGATTTAGGTCTTCGCCGCCGCCTTGCGCCGCTGGGTGTTCTCGTGGCGGCGGTCGGCCGGCGGGGCGAGGTCGGTGGGATAGGCGTGCACGGTCAGCGCGATGGTCATGCCGACGCCGGCGCCAATAAGCAGGGCCAACGGCCAGTCGTTCATCTCGGCGAGCACGGCAAAGACCAGCGCGCCGAAGATCGCGGAAATCGCGTATTTCGTCCGTTTGCGCATGTCGGCCTCCTTCGAAGCCTGTCAGCCCTCAAATATGCCGCGCAGATGCGCATTCAAGAAGATCATGCCTGGGTCGAGCTTTTCGCGCAGGCGCCGGAAATCCTCGAATTTCGGATAGAGCTCCGCGAATTCCTCGCGGCTGCGCGTGTGGCGCTTGCCCCAGTGCGGCCGGCCCTCGACGCCGCGGAAGATGCTCTCGCACATGTCGAACAACCGCGATGTGTTCACCCGGTGGTATTGATGCACGGCGATTGTGGCGCTTTTGCGCTGGTAGAACGGGCTCAGCCAGACGTCGTCGGCAGCGACGGTGCGGAATTCGATGGGAAAGCCGGTGTTGATCCGGCGCTTGCGGATTTCGGCCACGATCTTGCGGACGGTCTCGGGGCCTTTCTCATAGGGCACCGCGTATTCCATCTCGTTGAAGCGGGTGGTGCGCGGACTGGGAAATATCTCGTGGCTCCAGCGCACGCGGTCGCCCGCGCTCATGCCGCCGGAGAACAACCGGTGCGCCGTCCGGAGCAGGAAGGGCGCATAGGGCAGGACCTCGTTGATCAGCTCGAAGGTCGTGGCGTCGGCGGCGCGCTTTTCGCCGCGCGCCTTCATGTATTCCGCCGAGCGCGGCTCGGGCGCCGGCGCGGTGCTCTCGTTCAGCGCCTTGCACACCGCGACATCGGCATAGGGAAACCAGAAGAATTCGAAATGCCGGTTGGTCGCGACCAGGTCGTCGAGCCGGTCCCACAGATCGTCGATCGGCAGGAGGAAGTTCTTCTCCGCCAGCTTGTAGGCGTCGCGCACCTTCATCGCGATCTCGACCATCACGCCGAGCGTGCCCATCGAGGTGCGCCCCGCCGCGAAGATCTCCGCGTTCTCGTCGGGCGCGCAATGGATGATCTCGCCGCTGGCGAGCAACAGGCGGAAACCGGCGACTTCCGCGGATAGGCTGCCCAGAGTGGCACCGGTACCGTGCGTGCCGGTGCCGACCACGCCGGCCAGCGTCTGGCGGTCGATGTCGCCCATATTCTTGAGGGCGAGGCCCAGGGGGTGGACCAGCGGGCCGATCTCCCACAGATGCGTGGCGGCGCCGAAGGTCGCGACCTGCTTGTCGAGATCAAAGCCCTTGAGGCCGCTGAAGGCCGGCGCGGAGAGATCTATGATCGTGCCGTCGGTGGCGTTCAGCGGGGTGAAGGAATGGCCGGTGCCGGGCACGCGGACCGGCGCCGTGCCGGTGCGCACCGCGGCGGCGAGATCGACCTCGTCCTTCGGCGCCACGATCGCCTTGGGTTTGCAGACGACGCCGCCCGACCAGTTGGACCACTTCCCGCCGACGATTTTCAT